>CABUCP010000109.1 GCA_902490055.1 uncultured Klebsiella sp.
CATGATCAAAAGAGAATGAGATTTATTTTGATTTGACTGCAGAACGTCCAGGCTGACGCCGAAACGCTGCGGCGCAGGAGTGAGTTATGCCACAGCGGGTAAACCCTGCAGAAAAGGGGATCGTCCTGGAGTCCCTGTCGGCCGGATATGGCCAGACGCTTATCGTCGATGACATTAACCTGACGATCCCCAGCGGTAAAATGACTGTGCTTGCCGGGGCCAACGGCTCAGGCAAATCAACGCTATTATCGACCATCGCCCGGATGCTAAAACCGCTCGGCGGCTGCGTACGTCTGGACGGAAAGACCATCCACGACATGCCGACCAAAGCGGTCTCCCGCCAGCTGGGGATCCTGCCGCAATCGCCGCTGACGCCGGAAGGGCTCACGGTGTTTGAACTGGTATCGCGCGGGCGCTACCCGTGGCAGGGGCTGATGCGCCAGTGGTCTGCAGCCGATGAACAGGCGGTGGAAGAGGCGCTGCAATTAACCGGCACCGCCGAATTCGCCCATCTGCCGGTCGATAGCCTTTCCGGTGGCCAGCGCCAGCGCTGCTGGATAGCGATGGCGCTGGCCCAGCAGACGGCTACTATTTTGCTCGATGAGCCCACCACCTGGCTCGACCTACGTTATCAGGTTGATATTCTTGAGCTACTGCAAACTCTGACCCGCCAACATGGCCGCACGGTGGTGACGGTACTGCACGATCTTAACTTTGCGGTGAACTACGCAGACCTGCTGGTGTTTCTCAAGCAGGGGCGGATCGCCGGTATCATTACAGAAAACGAAATCTGCAGCCCCGAGCTCATCAAAAACGTCTTTGATGTGGATGTGCAGATGTCAGTTAACCCGCAGACCGGCAAACCGTTCTTTATGCCGTTTCGCGCAAGCCCGGCCGCTGACGCATGAGCGCCGCCGTCCTGTATGCTGCGCGGCGTCGTACCCGCCCCCGGTTGGCGCTGCTACTGCTAACGCTGTTGCTTATTGCCGGTTCACTAATTCATCTTGGCCTCGGCGCCCGCTGGATCGCCCCGCAGACGGTACTGCAGGCGCTGGTGGAGTATGACCCGCGTAATTTTGATCATCGCATTATTGTTGATTTACGTCTGGTGCGGCTGGCGGCCGCGCTGTTAACCGGCGCGGCGCTGGGTGTCGCCGGAATGCTATTGCAGACGGTGGTCCGCAACCCGCTCGGCGAGCCGCATATTCTCGGGCTCAACGCCGGGGCTTCGCTGGCGGTGGTCGCGACTTCGGCATTAGGGATATCGCTCGGCGGGTTTGCCTTTGGCCGCCCGCTGATCGCCGCCTGTGGCGCTGCGTTGCTGTTCGGCGGGGTGATGCTGTTGGCCTCGGCGGGGCGCGGGGGAGCGACGCCGCTGCGTATCACGCTGTGCGGGGTGGCGCTCTCTGCGTTTGCCTCAGCGGTGACGGCGGCGATATTAATTCTCGACGAACAAACGTTGCTGGCGATGCGCACCTGGCTTGCCGGCGATCTGGCCGGGCTAAACTGGCCAATCCTGCGAGCGGCGCTGCTCCCGGCGCTGGCAGGGCTTGGCGTAGCGCTGCTTATCGCCCCGCTCCTGAACGTGCTGGCGCTGGGCGATAAGGTAGCGCTGGGTCTGGGGGTCAATATTATCCAGACCCGGCTGTTGGGGCTGATGGCGATTGCTCTGCTTTGCGGCGCGGCGGTGGCGGTGGCCGGGCCGATCGGTTTTGTTGGCCTGGTGGTGCCGCACGTGGTGCGCCGTCTGGTGACGGAAGATATTCGTCTGGCGCTGCCGCTGGCGGCGCCGGTAGGGGCGCTGGTACTGCTGCTGGCGGATATTGCCGCGCGCACCCTTGTCGCGCCGCAGGAGTTGGCCACCGGGGCGATGACCGCGCTGGTGGGCGCGCCGCTGTTTATCTTTATTGCCGCGAGGTTTTTTAAATGAAGCGCGCCGTTCATCGCGCCGGATTTCGGCCACTGGCGTTTGCCTCGATGCGCCTGCTGCTGCGCCCGGCGGCGTTAAAAATCGCCGCCCTCATCGTGCTGACGCTGATAGCGCTGGGGTTCTTTAGCCTCAGCCGCGGCAGTTTCCCGCTTCCGACCTCGGCGCTGGCCCGGGCGCTGCTGGCGCCGGAGCAGATTGGCGAGCAGCAGCGCTTTATCCTGTTTGACATCCGCCTGCCGCGGATCCTGATGGCGCTGCTGTGCGGCGCCATGCTCGGCCTGGCGGGGGCGGCGATGCAGAGCATTACCCGTAACGGGCTGGCGGATCCCGGCCTTATCGGCGTGAAAGAGGGGGCCAGTATGGTGGTGCTGGCGCTGATTCTGTTCTTCCCGGCGCTGGGGCTGGTGTGGCGACCGCTGGCGGGAATGCTCGGCGGCGTGCTGGTGGCGCTGCTGGTGTTGATCCTGGCGCGCGACTGTTCGCGTCCGCGTTTTATCCTGATTGGGATTGGCGTCTCGTGGACGCTGGCGGCGGCGGTCGGTATTTTTATGACCACCGCTGATGTGCGCGATGTACAAACGGCAATGATTTGGCTCGCCGGTAGCCTGCACGCGGCGACCTGGCCGCTGCTGGCGGTGGCGTTTTGCTGGGCGCTGCCCGGTGCGGTAATCCTGTTTGCTACCGCCCGTGCGGCGGATGCGGTTCTGCTTGGCGATCGTACCGCCATCGGGCTGGGGGTGCGCCTTCAGCAGCTTACGCTATTGCGATTTTTCGCGCCGGTGTTGCTGACATCGGCCAGCGTATCCTGCGTTGGCAGCCTTGGGTTTGTAGGCTTAATGGCGCCGCATATGGCGCGGTTTGTCCTGCGCGGCGGCCAGGTGGCGCTGCTGTCCGGCAGCGCGCTGATCGGCGCGTTACTGGTTTTGGTTACGGATACTATCGGGCGACTGGCGTTTGCGCCGCTGCAGATTCCGGCGGGAATTGTCATTGCGCTGGTCGGTTGTCCGTTTTTTATTTTGTTGTTGTGGCGTCGTCGTGATGCCCTGTAAATGGCAAGGATAATTATGCGTTGGTTCGTCTCCCTCTTACTACTGCTGGCGGGTATCGTCAGCGCCGCAGACCGACAAACTCAAACCTTTACCGACGATTTAGGCCGTACGGTGACCGTACCGCTGCATCCGCAGCGCATCGTTTCGATGCACGATCTCGATATTACCATTCCGCTGATTGAGCTCGGGGTGCCGCCGGTGGCCAGTCACGGCCGGACGCGCGCCGATGGTAGCCACTATCTGCGTTCCAGCGCGCAGTTGACCGGTATTGATTTCGACAATAGCGATATTCGCTTTATTGGCACTGCCGATATTGACCTGGAGGCGGTAGCGGCCGCAAAGCCTGACCTGATCATTACCGAGCCCAGCCGCCATGTATCGGTGGAGCAGCTGGCGAAAATCGCGCCGACGGTGAGTATCGACCATCTGCAGGGCAGCGCGCCGCGGATCTACAGCAAACTGGCGCAGCTCACCGGCAGCCAGACGCGACTGGCGGTGCTGGAACGCCGCTATCAGGAACAAATTAAGCAGTTAAAGGCGACGCTCGATCCGCAGCAGTACCGCGTTTCGGTGATTCAGGCCAACAACGGTAAGGTGACGGTGCATCATTCGTATCACGCGCTGGGTCGGGTGCTGCGCGATGCGGGTTTCCGCTTTCCGCCGTTGATCGACAAGATCCCCGATGGCCAGCGGATTGACGTCAGCGCCGAACAGCTGCCGGAGCTGGATGCTGATTTCGTCTTCGCGACCTGGCGTTCGGATACCGGCGGTAAGCCGCAGGATGAGCTAAAGGCGATGGAGGCGGTGATGCCCGGCTGGTGTGATTTTATGCGCGCCTGCCGCACCGGCCACTACATTTTGCTACCGCGCGAAGAGGTGATCTCCAACTCATTTGCCGCGCTGTCGCTAATGGTGGCGCAGGTGCAGTCGCACCTCGCCGGGCGACCCATTCCAGTGGGGGCAAAATGAAAGCGGCGGTGAAAAAAGAGAAAGGCAGAGTCGATCTATTTGGCGAGCGTTTTCGCGCCCGCGCGCATCAGTTGTCGCCGCGGCTGCGCGAAGTGGCAAGCTACATCAACGATAACCGCGAAGTGGTGCTGGAGCGTACGGCGATGGAGATCGCTACCGCCACCCATACCTCGGACGCCACGGTGGTGCGGGCGATCCAGGCGCTGGGCTTTGCCGGGCTGCGCGAGCTAAAAGAGACCATGGAACGCTGGTTTGGCCCATCGGTGACCTCTTCGGAAAAAATGCGTTCGACGGTACAGGCGCTCTCCTGCGATGTGAATTCCAGTATCGATTTTGTGCTGCAGGGCCATCAGCGCGCCTGCGAGGTGCTCGCACGCCCGGATAACCGCGCGGCGGTGGCGCAGGCGGTCGCGTTGCTCAGCGACGCGCGGCAGGTGGCTCTTTTCGGCATCGGCGCTTCGGGGATCCTCGCCGAGTACACCGCGCGCCTGTTTAGCCGTATCGGCTTACCCTCCTATACGCTTAACCGTACCGGCTTTAGCCTTGCCGAGCAGCTTATCAGCCTGCAACGTGGCGATGTCCTGATTATGATGGGACAAAAGTCGCCGCATCGCGAAGGGATGACCACTCTGCGCGAGGCGCGGCGGCTGGGGATACCAACGATTTTGCTCACCCAGGCGGTCGATTCGCGCTTCAGCCAGGAGGCGCAGGTGGTGATTGAGGTGCCGCGCGGCGGCGACAACGGACGGGTGCCGCTACACGGTACGGTACTGGTGTGTCTGGAAATGATCGTCCTGTCCGTTGCGTCGACCACGCCGCAGAAGACGGTCAAATCGATGAAGCGAATCAATGAATTGCATCGTGCCATTGGCAAATCCGGTGGTAAACGTAGTTGAACAAAAGATAATTCACTAACAATACGCTTTCCGGTTGCATGCCATGCTGAGTGTGTGTATTTTTATGCAAAATAAATGCATAAAAAGGATGTCTCATGGTCAAGAATTTACTCAAAGCGTGTTTCATGATGGCCGCGCTGGCGGGTGCCGGGCAGGCGGCAGCGGAAACCTATACCGTCGGTTCCGGCGGTACCTACCGTCCGTTTGAATTCGAAAACAGTCAAAAGCAGCTTGAAGGCTTTGATATCGATATCATCAAAGCGATCGCCAGGGCCGAAGGCTTCGACGTGAAGCTGGTCAACACGCCGTGGGAGGGGATTTTCGCCACCCTGGGGACCGGCGATCGAGACATCATCATTTCCGGTATCACCATTACCGATAAGCGCAAGCAGATGGTGGATTTCTCCGCGCCATACTTCCCGGCCGAGCAGTCGATCGTGGTGCCGGAAGGGTCGAAAGTGAGCTCGCTGGCGGCGCTGAAAAACGAAAAAGTCGGAGTAGTGAACTCCAGCACCGGCGACATCGTGGTCTCACAGGAACTGGGTAAAAACAGCACCTCGATTAAGCGCTTCGACAATACGCCGCTGATGCTGCAGGAGCTGTTTGAAGACGGCGTTAGCGCCGCGGTTGGCGATGTCGGCGTGGTCAAATACTACATCAAACAGCACCCGGAAAAGCAGTTCAAGCTGGTTCCGGATGCGAAGTTTGAGCGCCAGTATTTCGGTATCGCCGTCGCCAAAGGCAACAGCGAGCTGCTGGGCAAAATCAACGCCGGGCTGCAGAAAATCGTCGCTGACGGCACCTACGCCAAAATCTATAAAACCTGGTTTGACGAAAACGTACCGACGCTGCCTGCGCAATAACCCACCATTTTAGTGACCGCGGCTATCGCCCAGGCGATGGCCGTATTTTTTAGGGAAGGACTATGACGGGATTCCGTTGGGAGATCATCGAGGAGTACGGCCCGCTGTTTATGGACGGCGCCTTGATGACAATTAAATGTACTATTATCTGCGTGATCCTCGGGACGCTGTGGGGCTTAACCCTCGGCCTGGGGCGGATGGCAAAAGCCGAACACGGGCCGTGGAAATATATTCTGCGCTACCTGGTGCAGTTCCCGGTGCGCTTTTACGTCAGCGCCTTTCGCGGCACGCCGCTGTTTGTACAGATCATGGTGGTGCACTTTGCGCTGGTGCCGCTGTTTATTAACCCGCGCGATGGCCTGCTGGTCACCGGCGGCATCATGAGCGCCGATTTTGCCCGCGAACTGCGCTCAAACTACGGCGCGTTCCTCTCCTGTATCGTGGCGATAACCCTTAATGCCGGAGCCTATGTGTCGGAAATTTTCCGCGCCGGTATCCAGTCTATCGATAAAGGGCAGATGGAAGCCTCGCGCGCGCTGGGCATGCCGTGGTGGAAAACCATGCGCAAAGTGATCCTGCCGCAGGCGTTTCGCCGCATTCTGCCGCCGCTTGGCAACAATGCTATCGCCATTGTTAAAGACTCATCGCTGGCATCGGCGATCGGTCTTGCCGATCTGGCTTACGCCGCGCGAACCGTCTCCGGCGCTTATGCGACCTACTGGGAACCCTACCTGACGATCTCGCTGGTCTATTGGGTGATTACCTTCCTGCTGGCGCAGCTGGTTAACCGTCTGGAAAAGAGGTTTGGCAAAAGTGATTCACATTAATAATTTACATAAGCGCTTTGGCGATAGTCACGTGCTGCGCGGTATCAGCTGCGATATCAAACCGCAGGAAGTGGTATGCATCATCGGACCGTCCGGTTCCGGCAAAAGCACCTTCCTGCGCTGCATGAATGCGCTGGAAACCGTCAGCGAAGGCGAAGTGGTGGTGAACGGCTTTGCCGTCCACGAGCGGACCACCGATCTCAATAAGATGCGCGAAAGCGTCGGTATGGTGTTTCAGCGCTTTAATTTGTTCCCCCACATGACGGTGCTGGAAAACCTGATAATGGCGCCGATGAACCTGCGCAATATGCCGCGTCAACAGGCGGTGCATCTGGCGGATGCGCTGCTGTCGAAAGTCGGCCTGAGCGATAAGCGCGACGCCTGGCCCTCCAGCCTTTCCGGCGGCCAGCAGCAGCGCGTGGCGATTGCCCGCGCGCTGGCGATGAAGCCATCGATCATGCTGTTTGATGAGCCCACCTCGGCGCTGGATCCGGAACTGGTGGGCGATGTACTGGAGGTGATGAAAAATCTCGCCAGCGAAGGGATGACGATGGTTATCGTGACCCACGAAATGGGCTTTGCCCGCGAAGTGGCCGACCGGGTGATTTTCATCGACCAGGGCGTGATCCAGGAAGAGGGCAAACCGGCGCAGATCTTTAGCACGCCGACCAATCCGCGCACCGCCGCCTTCCTCAGCAAGGTATTGTAGCCATCAGCAAAACGGGCAGGTGGAGTCCCGCCTGCCCATTATCAACAACCCCGCTATTGCGCGGTCTCGGTAGCCTCTTCCATGTCTTCTTCCTGCTCATTGGCGAGCAGCGTTTTTTCATTCTTGCTAAGGCACTGGATAAGCAGGAATAGCACGCCGCTGGCGAACAGGGTGATGATCAAGCCGTCGTAGCCGGAGACGCCAATCAGCATGCCGCTGACAATCGGCCCGGCCACGCTACCGGCGGACCAGAAAAAGCCGAACAGGGCGTTAATCATGATTAGCTTTTGCCCGCTAAAGGTTTTGCCTGCCCGCACCAGCGACAGGGTATACAGCGCGCCCGCCGCCGCGCCAAGCAGCAGACAAATAGCCATCAGCTGCAGTCGCGACGCCAGCATAAACGGCAGCGCCAGCAGCGAAAGACTAAAAATAACCGCGCAGCCGAGGTGTATACGGCGGATGCCGAAGCGGTCGGCAACCCATCCCAGCGGCGCCTGGAACATCGCATCGCCGGTTAATACGACGGTGACCAGCAGCACCGCCATGGCTTCGTTTAGCCCTTTATCCATTCCGTACAGCGGCAGCAGGGCGAGGATGCTGGCGTCGAAGAAGGCGAAGCAGAAGACCCCCGAGGTCAGTACCGGTAGAAACGCGCCCAGGCTGCGCCAGCTGGCGCGCTCTGCAAGGCTTTCGCGACTGCCGCGCGGCAGGTGGCGCAGCATCAGCAGGCAGCCGGCGGTGATAGCGACAATCGCCATCAGCGCCCACTGTTGCCAGGCGGGGCCGACGGAGATAAGCAGCGGGCCGGCGAGCTGGCAGCCGGTAAAGGCCGAAGCATAGATGCCGGTGAGAGTGGCGCGATTACTGCCCGCCGCGCCGCCGGTTATCCAGCTTTCCCCCAAGACGATGATGACGCCAGAGGCGAGTCCGGTCAGCAGGCGCGGCGCCAGCAGCAGGGTCATATCCATCGTCATACACGAGGCGATGGTCGCCAACGCCAGCAGGATCAGGCTGACGCTCAACAGCGTACCCATCTCAAAACGACGGCACAGCGCGGGGGAAAGGAATGAGGAGAGCATCATACCGGCGGGCGGCAGCGCGGCCAGCAGGCCGACGTAAAGTGGAGCAACTTGCTGCTGCGCCAGTTCAAGGCTGATTAATGGCACCGTGTAGCCGGTGATAAATCCCACAAGTGAAGCGGCCATGATCATCGCCAGCGTGGGGGCTAAACGACTCTGGTCTGGGTTAAACATTGTATTCCCGATAACGGAAGGTTGCAGGTGGATAATCCGGCAAGACGCCGACCAGCCTGCATGATAATTAATCAGCTGACGGAAGTCACCGCTG
>CABUCP010000110.1 GCA_902490055.1 uncultured Klebsiella sp.
GACCGTTACCCCCTGCAAAAACAGGAGATCGTAACTGACCCCCTGGAGCAAGAAGTCAATAAAAGCGTGTATATGGGGAAACTCGAACACGCGCTGCATGACATGGTGAACTGGGGCCGTAAGAACTCGATTTGGCCATACAACTTCGGCCTGTCTTGCTGTTATGTCGAAATGGTGACGTCATTCACTGCGGTGCATGACGTTGCGCGTTTTGGCGCGGAAGTACTGCGCGCCTCCCCGCGTCAGGCTGACCTGATGGTGGTTGCCGGTACCTGCTTTACCAAAATGGCCCCGGTCATTCAGCGTCTGTACGATCAGATGCTGGAGCCGAAGTGGGTTATCTCTATGGGCGCATGCGCCAACTCCGGCGGGATGTACGATATCTACTCCGTCGTGCAGGGCGTGGACAAGTTTATTCCGGTTGATGTTTACATCCCGGGCTGTCCGCCGCGTCCGGAAGCATATATGCAGGCGCTGATGCTGCTGCAGGAATCCATTGGTAAAGAGCGCCGTCCTCTCTCGTGGGTGGTTGGCGATCAGGGCGTCTATCGCGCCAATATGCAATCCGAGCGCGAGCGTAAACGCGGCGAGCGAATTGCTGTAACCAATCTGCGGACTCCGGACGAGATTTAACTTGCGCCTGCGGGCGGGAACCAGACTTCGCACATCAATCTACAAAAGCAGCGAAGCCTCGCCCGGCAGTCACCACGGACCTTTTGCAATGGTGAACAATATGACTGATTTAACCGCGCATGACGCCGCACCAGCCTGGCAAACCCGCGATCACCTTGATGACCCGGTGATCGGCGAACTGCGCAACCGTTTTGGGCCGGATGCCTTTACCGTTCAGCCAACCCGCACCGGCGTTCCGGTGGTTTGGGTGAAGCGCGAACAGCTGCTTGAGGTCGGTGATTTCCTGAAGAGATTACCGAAGCCTTACGTGATGCTGTTTGACCTGCACGGCATGGACGAACGTTTACGTACACACCGCGATGGCTTGCCAGCCGCGGATTTTTCCGTTTTCTACCACCTGATCTCAGTAGACCGCAACCGCGACATCATGCTCAAGGTGGCGTTGTCTGAAAACGATCTGCATCTGCCGACCTTTACCAAACTGTTCCCTAATGCCAACTGGTATGAGCGTGAAACCTGGGAAATGTTTGGCGTGACCTTCGATGGCCACCCGAATCTGCGTCGCATAATGATGCCGCCGACCTGGGAAGGCCACCCGCTGCGTAAAGACTATCCGGCGCGCGCCACCGAATTCGATCCGTTTGAGCTGACTAAAGCCAAACAGGATTTGGAAATGGAAGCGCTGACCTTCAAACCGGAAGAGTGGGGCATGAAGCGCGGCACCGAAAACGAGGACTTCATGTTCCTCAACCTCGGCCCGAACCACCCGTCAGCCCACGGCGCCTTCCGTATTATTCTGCAGCTGGACGGCGAAGAGATCGTCGACTGCGTGCCGGACATTGGTTATCACCACCGCGGCGCCGAGAAAATGGGCGAACGCCAGTCCTGGCATAGCTACATCCCGTACACCGACCGTATCGAGTATCTCGGCGGCTGTGTCAACGAGATGCCGTACGTGCTGGCGGTAGAGAAACTGGCCGGTATCACCGTCCCGGACCGCGTGAACGTGATCCGCGTGATGCTGTCCGAACTGTTCCGCATCAACAGCCACCTGCTGTATATCTCGACCTTTATTCAGGACGTCGGCGCGATGACGCCGGTCTTCTTTGCCTTTACCGACCGTCAGAAAATCTATGATCTGGTCGAAGCCATCACCGGTTTCCGTATGCACCCGGCGTGGTTCCGTATCGGCGGCGTCGCCCACGACCTGCCGCGCGGCTGGGATCGCCTGCTGCGCGAATTCCTTGAGTGGATGCCGAAGCGTCTGGATTCCTACGAGAAAGCCGCGCTGCGCAACACCATTCTGATTGGCCGTTCCAAAGGCGTTGCCGCCTATACCGCGAAAGAAGCGCTGGAGTGGGGCACCACCGGCGCAGGCCTGCGCGCGACCGGCATCGGCTTCGACGTGCGTAAATGGCGTCCATACTCTGGCTACGAAAACTTCGACTTCGAAATCCCGACCGGCGGCGGCGTCTCTGACTGCTACACCCGCGTGATGCTGAAAGTGGAAGAGCTGCGTCAGAGCCTGCGCATTCTCCAGCAGTGCCTCGATAACATGCCGGAAGGCCCGTTCAAAGCGGATCACCCGCTGACGACGCCGCCGCCGAAAGAGCGCACGCTGCAGCACATCGAGACCCTGATTACGCACTTCCTGCAGGTTTCCTGGGGGCCGGTGATGCCGGCCAACGAATCCTTCCAGATGGTTGAAGCGACGAAGGGGATTAACAGTTACTACTTGACCAGCGACGGCAGCACCATGAGCTATCGTACCCGTATCCGTACCCCGAGCTATGCGCACCTGCAGCAGATCCCGGCGGCGATTCGCGGCAGCCTGGTATCCGACCTCATCGTTTATCTGGGTAGTATCGATTTTGTTATGTCAGACGTGGACCGCTAATTATGCACGAGAATCAACAACCACAAACCGAGGCTTTTGAGCTGAGTGCGGCAGAGCGTGAGGCCATTGAGCACGAAAAGCACCACTACGAAGACCCGCGTGCGGCGTCCATCGAAGCGCTGAAGATTGTTCAAAAACAGCGCGGCTGGGTGCCGGATGGCGCGATCTACGCGATCGCCGATGTGCTGGGTATCCCGGCAAGCGACGTCGAAGGCGTGGCGACATTCTACAGCCAGATCTTCCGCCAGCCAGTTGGCCGTCACGTGATCCGCTACTGCGACAGCGTGGTGTGCCACATCACCGGCTTCCAGGGGATCCAATCGGCCATCGAGAAAAAACTGGACATCAAACCGGGTCAAACCACCTTTGATGGCCGTTTCACGCTGCTGCCGACCTGTTGCCTCGGCAACTGCGACAAGGGGCCGACCATGATGATTGATGATGACACTCACAGTTATCTGACGCCGGAAGCGATTCCTGACCTCCTGGAGCGGTATAAATGAAAACCATTATTCGTACTGCCGAAACGCATCCCTTAACCTGGCGTCTGCGCGACGACAAGCAGCCGGTGTGGCTGGACGAGTATCGCAGCAAAAACGGTTATGAAGGCGCGCGCAAGGCTCTGGGCGGTATGGCGCCGGATGAAATCGTCAATGCGGTAAAAGACGCCGGCCTGAAAGGGCGCGGCGGCGCGGGATTCTCCACCGGTTTGAAGTGGAGCCTGATGCCGAAAGACGAATCGATGAACATCCGTTACCTGCTGTGTAACGCCGATGAAATGGAGCCGGGCACCTATAAAGACCGCCTGCTGATGGAGCAACTGCCGCACCTGCTGGTGGAAGGCATGCTGATTTCCGCGTTTGCCCTGAAAGCTTACCGCGGTTACATCTTCCTGCGTGGTGAATATATCGAAGCGGCGCAGCATCTGCGCCGCGCGATCGCCGAAGCCACCGAAGCGGGCCTGCTGGGGAAAAATATCCTCGGCACCGGCTTTGACTTCGAGCTGTTCGTGCACACCGGGGCAGGGCGCTATATCTGCGGTGAAGAAACGGCGCTGATCAACTCGCTGGAAGGCCGCCGCGCTAACCCGCGTTCCAAGCCGCCATTCCCGGCGAGCTCTGGCGTATGGGGCAAACCGACCTGCGTCAACAACGTTGAAACCCTGTGCAACGTGCCTGCTATTCTCGCCAACGGCGTGGAGTGGTATCAGAATATTTCGACCAGCAAAGATGCTGGCACCAAGCTGATGGGCTTCTCCGGGCGGGTGAAAAACCCAGGCGTCTGGGAACTGCCGTTCGGCACCACCGCGCGCGAGATCCTCGAAGATTATGCCGGCGGTATGCGCGATGGCCTGAAGTTTAAAGCCTGGCAGCCGGGCGGCGCCGGTACCGACTTCCTGACCGAAGCGCACCTCGATCTGCCGATGGAATTTGAAAGCATCGGTAAAGCAGGTAGCCGTCTGGGCACCGCGCTGGCGATGGCCGTCGACCACGAGATCGGTATGGTTCCGCTGGTGCGCAACCTCGAAGAATTTTTTGCCCGCGAATCCTGCGGCTGGTGTACGCCTTGTCGCGACGGCCTGCCGTGGAGCGTGAAGATTCTGCGTGCCCTGGAACGCGGCGAAGGCCAGCCTGGCGACATCGAAACACTTGAGCAACTGTGTCGATTCCTTGGGCCGGGTAAAACCTTCTGCGCGCACGCGCCGGGCGCGGTGGAACCGCTGCAGAGCGCGATTAAGTATTTCCGCGAAGAATTCGAGGCTGGCATTAAGCAGCAGTTCAGCAATACCCATGCAATTAACGGTATTCAGCCGAACCTGCTTAAGACGCGCTGGTAATCTAAAGGTTTTTTATTTTTGGAAGCACGCAAATGGCTACGATCCATGTAGACGGCAAAGAGTACGAGGTCAACGGGGCGGACAACCTGCTAGAGGCATGTCTCTCTCTTGGTCTTGATATTCCGTACTTTTGCTGGCATCCGGCGCTAGGGAGCGTCGGTGCTTGCCGCCAGTGTGCGGTGAAGCAATATCAGAACGCGGAAGACACGCGTGGTCGCCTGGTGATGTCCTGTATGACTCCGGCATCCGACGGCACCTTTATTTCTATTGACGACGGCGAAGCGAAGCAGTTCCGCGAGAGCGTGGTGGAGTGGTTGATGACTAACCACCCGCACGACTGTCCGGTCTGCGAAGAGGGCGGCAACTGCCACCTGCAGGATATGACGGTGATGACCGGCCATAGCTTCCGCCGCTATCGCTTTACCAAGCGTACCCACCGTAACCAGGATCTGGGGCCGTTTATTTCTCACGAAATGAACCGCTGCATCGCCTGCTATCGCTGCGTTCGCTACTACAAAGATTATGCCGACGGCACCGATCTGGGCGTCTATGGCGCGCATGACAACGTCTACTTCGGCCGCCCGGAAGATGGCACGCTGGAAAGCGAGTTCTCCGGCAACCTGGTTGAAGTCTGCCCGACCGGCGTCTTCACCGATAAAACGCACTCCGAGCGTTACAACCGTAAATGGGATATGCAGTTTGCGCCGAGCATCTGCCAGCAGTGCTCCATTGGCTGTAACATCAGCCCGGGCGAACGTTATGGCGAGCTGCGTCGTATCGAAAACCGCTATAACGGTACCGTTAACCGCTACTTCCTCTGCGACCGCGGTCGTTTCGGCTATGGCTATGTGAACCTGAAAGACCGTCCGCGTCAGCCGGTTCAGCGCCGCGGCGACGATCTGATCGCCCTCAACGCCGAACAGGCAATGCAGGGCGCGGCGGATATTCTGCGCCAGTCGAAGAAAGTCATCGGTATCGGCTCTCCGCGCGCCAGCATTGAAAGCAACTTTGCGCTGCGTGAACTGGTCGGCGGCGAAAACTTCTATACCGGTATCGCCAAAGGCGAACAAGCGCGCCTGCAGATGATGCTGAAAGTGCTGCGTGAAGGCGGGATCCCTACCCCGACGCTGCGCGATATCGAGTCCTACGATGCGGTACTGGTATTGGGCGAAGACATTACCCAGACCGGCGCGCGCGTTGCGCTGGCGGTACGCCAGGCGGTGAAAGGTAAAGCACGTGAAATGGCGGCGGCGCAGAAAGTGGCTGACTGGCAGATCGCGGCGATCCTTAACATCGGACAGCGCGCGAAGCACCCGTTATTCGTCACCAACATCGATGATACTCGTCTTGATGACATCGCCGCGTGGACCTACCGCGCGCCGGTAGAAGATCAGGCGCGTCTGGGCTTTGCCATCGCCCACGCGCTGGACAACAGCGCCCCGGCGGTTGACGGCCTGAGCCGCGACCTGCAGGGGAAAGTCGACGTTATCGTTCAGGCGCTGGCTGGGGCGAAAAAACCGCTGATTATCTCCGGCACTAACGCCGGCAGCATGGAAATCATCCAGGCCGCCGCAAACGTGGCGAAAGCCCTGAAAGGCCGCGGCGCCGATGTCGGCGTGACGATGGTCGCCCGTGCGGTGAACAGCGTCGGTCTGGGTATGATTGGCGGCGGCTCGCTTGAAGAAGCGTTGGATGAGTTGGAAAGCGGCGCCGCAGATGCGGTGATCGTGCTGGAAAACGATCTGCACCGCCATGCATCCGCCGCGCGCGTTGACGCTGCGCTGGCGAAAGCGCCGCTGGTCATGGTAGTTGACCATCAGCGCACGGCAATCATGGAAAAAGCGCACCTGGTGCTCTCCGCGGCAAGCTTTGCGGAAAGCGACGGTACGGTTGTTAACAACGAAGGCCGCGCCCAGCGCTTCTTCCAGGTTTACGACCCGGCTTACTACGATGCGAAAACCATCATGCTGGAAAGCTGGCGCTGGCTGCATTCGCTGCACAGCACCGTCAACAACCGTCAGGTTGACTGGACGCAGCTGGACCACGTGATTGACGCGGCTATCGCGGCGCTGCCGCATCTGGCGGGCATTAAAGATGCCGCGCCGGACGCGACCTTCCGCATCCGCGGCCAGAAGCTGGCGCGTGAACCGCACCGCTACAGCGGCCGTACGGCGATGCGCGCCAATATCAGCGTGCACGAACCGCGTCAGCCGCAGGATAAAGACACCATGTTCGCCTTCTCAATGGAAGGGAACAACCAGCCGTCCGCGCCGCGTTCGCAAATTCCGTTTGCGTGGGCGCCGGGCTGGAACTCCCCGCAGGCATGGAATAAATTCCAGGATGAAGTGGGCGGTAAGCTGCGCCACGGCGATCCGGGCGTGCGTCTGATTGAAGCTTCCGCCAGCGGGCTGGAGTACTTCACCGCGGTGCCGGCCAGCTTCCAGGCGGAAGAGGGTAAATGGCGTATTGCGCCGTACTACCATCTGTTCGGTAGCGACGAGCTGTCTCAGCGTTCCCCGGTGTTCCAAAGCCGGATGCCTGAGCCGTACATCAAGCTGAACCCGGCGGATGCCGCGAAGCTTGGCGTCAATGCCGGGGCGATGGTTTCCTTCAGCGTCGAAGGCCAGACCCTGCGTCTGCCGCTGGTTATCTCTGAAGGTCTGACCGCCGGACAGGTTGGCTTACCGATGGGCATGCCGGGCATTGCGCCGGTATTGACCGGGGCGCGTATTGATTCACTGCAGGAGGCGAAAGCATGAGCTGGTTAACGCCGGATCTTATCGACATTCTGTTAAGCATCCTGAAGGCCGTGGTCATTCTGCTGGTGGTCGTCACCTGCGGCGCGTTCATGAGCTTCGGCGAGCGTCGTCTGCTCGGCCTGTTCCAGAACCGCTACGGACCTAACCGCGTGGGCTGGGGCGGTTCGCTGCAGCTCGTTGCCGACATGATCAAGATGTTCTTTAAAGAGGACTGGATCCCGCGCTTCTCCGATCGCGTGATCTTTACTCTGGCGCCGGTTATCGCCTTCACCTCGCTGTTGCTGGCCTTTGCTATCGTGCCGGTCAGCCCGTCGTGGGTGGTCGCCGACCTCAACATCGGTATTCTGTTCTTCCTGATGATGGCAGGTCTGGCGGTCTATGCGGTCCTGTTCGCCGGTTGGTCAAGCAACAACAAATACTCGCTGCTGGGTGCGATGCGTGCTTCCGCGCAAACCCTCAGCTACGAAGTATTCCTTGGTCTGTCCCTGATGGGCGTGGTGGCGCAGGCGGGGTCATTCAACATGACCGATATCGTCAACAACCAGGCGCATCTGTGGAACGTCATCCCGCAGTTCTTCGGCTTCGTGACTTTCGCCATCGCCGGCGTGGCGGTGTGTCACCGTCACCCGTTCGACCAGCCGGAAGCGGAGCAGGAACTGGCCGATGGTTACCACATTGAATATTCCGGTATGAAATTCGGTCTGTTCTTCGTCGGTGAATACATCGGTATCGTCACCGTCTCAGCGCTGATCGTCACGCTGTTCTTCGGCGGCTGGAATGGCCCGTGGTTACCTCCTTTCATCTGGTTCGCGCTGAAAACCGCGTTCTTCATGATGATGTTCATTTTGATCCGCGCATCATTACCGCGTCCGCGTTATGACCAGGTGATGTCCTTTGGCTGGAAGGTATGCCTGCCGTTAACGCTGGTCAACTTGTTGGTAACGGCGGCTGTCATTCTCTGGCAGGCGCAATAAGGGGTGAATTGAACATGACCTTAAAAGAATTATTGGTAGGGTTCGGCACCCAGGTCCGCAGTATTTGCATGATCGGGATGCACGCCTTCGCCAAACGTGAAACTCAGATGTACCCGGAAGAGCCGGTATATCTGCCGCCGCGCTATCGTGGTCGCATCGTGCTGACGCGCGATCCAGACGGCGAAGAGCGCTGTGTTGCCTGTAACCTGTGTGCGGTAGCCTGCCCGGTTGGCTGTATCTCTCTGCAGAAAGCAGAGACTAAAGACGGCCGCTGGTACCCGGAGTTCTTCCGCATCAACTTCTCACGCTGCATTTTCTGCGGCCTGTGCGAAGAAGCGTGCCCGACCACGGCGATTCAGTTGACCCCGGACTTTGAGCTGGGCGAATACAAACGTCAGGATCTGGTGTACGAAAAAGAGGATCTGCTGATTTCCGGTCCGGGCAAATACCCGGAATATAAC
>CABUCP010000111.1 GCA_902490055.1 uncultured Klebsiella sp.
GGTGACGCATTTTTTCTCAGGTTAGCTGAAACGATTCAATTCAGCGGAGAGGAGAACTATGTTCCAGTTATCTGTACAGGATATCCATCCCGGCCAGCAGGCCGCGAATAAAGAAGAAGCAATACGCCAGATTGCTGCTGCGCTGGTAAGCGCGGGCAATGTGGCGGATGGCTACGTTAACGGCATGCTGGCGCGTGAACAGCAAACGTCCACTTTCCTCGGCAACGGCATCGCTATCCCGCACGGGACCACCGATACCCGCGATCAGGTGCTAAAGACCGGCGTGCAGGTTTATCAGTTCCCGCAGGGCGTCACCTGGGGCGAAGGGCAGACGGCCTATGTTGCTATCGGTATCGCCGCCAGCTCCGATGAGCACCTTGGTCTGCTGCGCCAACTGACGCACGTCCTGAGCGACGACTCGGTTGCTGAACAGCTGAAAACCGTCACTACGGCGGAAGAGCTACGCGCCCTGTTGATGGGTGAAAAACAGAGCGAAGCGCTGAAGCTCGATAACGAGACGCTGAGCCTGGATGTGGTCGCCAACGATCTGCTGACGCTGCAGGCGTTGAACGCCGCGCGGCTGAAAGAAGCGGGCGCGGTAAGCGCCGAGTTTGTCAGCCGTACCATTAATGACGCGCCGCTGAACCTGGGTCAGGGTATCTGGCTGAACGACAGCGCTGAAGGTAACCTGCGCAGTGCCGTGGCCGTCAGCCGCGCCGCCAACGCGTTTACCGCCGACGAACAGCCGGTCGCGCTGTTGGTCACCGTCGCCATGGCCGACGAACAGCCGACGGCGGTGCTTAATCGCCTGAGCAATCTTTTGATTGATAAAAAAGCGGACCATCTGCTAAAGGCCGATGCCGCCACCCTGCTGGCGCTGCTGACCAGCGATGACGCTATCGCTGAAGATGTGCTGAACGCTGAGTTTGTGATACGCAACGAACACGGCCTGCACGCGCGTCCGGGCACCATGTTGGTCAATACGATTAAACAGTTCTCCAGCGACATTACCGTCACCAACCTCGATGGTTCCGGCAAGCCGGCTAACGGCCGCAGCCTGATGAAGGTCGTGGCGCTGGGTGTGAAAAAAGGTCACCGTCTGCGTTTCACCGCGCAGGGTGAGGATGCGCAACAAGCGCTGGATGCGATTGGCGAAGCGATCGCCGCAGGCCTTGGGGAGGGCGCATAAATGAGCAGACGTGTAGCAACGATTACTTTAAACCCGGCGTACGATCTGGTGGGCTTCACCCCGGAAATCGAACGCGGCGAAGTGAACCTAGTGCGGACCACCGGCCTGCATGCCGCAGGTAAAGGTATTAACGTAGCAAAAGTGCTGAAAGATCTCGGCATCGACGTCACCGTCGGCGGTTTCCTTGGTAAAGATAACCAGGATGGCTTCCAGCAGTTGTTCAGCGAGCTGGGTATCGCCAACCGCTTCCAGGTGGTGCAGGGGCGTACCCGTATCAACGTCAAGCTGACGGAAAAAGACGGCGAAGTAACCGATTTCAACTTCTCCGGTTTTGAAGTGACGCCCGCCGACTGGGAGCGCTTCGTTAATGATTCGCTGAGCTGGCTGGGCCAGTTCGATATGGTTTGCGTCAGCGGCAGCCTGCCGTCCGGCGTCAGCCCGGAAGCCTTCACCGACTGGATGACGCGTCTGCGCAGCCAGTGCCCGTGCATTATTTTCGATAGCAGTCGCGAAGCGCTGGTTGCCGGGCTGAAAGCCGCGCCGTGGCTGGTTAAGCCAAACCGCCGCGAGCTGGAAATCTGGGCTGGCCGTAAGCTGCCTGAAATGAAAGATGTCATCGATGCCGCACACGCATTGCGTGAACAGGGTATCGCTCACGTGGTGATTTCGCTGGGCGAAGAGGGCGCGCTGTGGGTCAACGCCTCCGGCGAGTGGATTGCCAAGCCGCCTTCAGTCGAAGTGGTCAGCACCGTCGGCGCCGGCGACTCGATGGTCGGCGGCCTGATTTACGGCCTGCTGATGCGTGAATCCAGCGAGCATACCCTGCGCCTGGCTACCGCCGTCGCCGCGCTGGCCGTCAGCCAGAGCAACGTCGGTATTACCGATCGTACCCAGTTGGCCGCAATGATGGCGCGCGTCGACTTACAACCCTTTAATTAACAGCAGGAGAGGCATAATGAAAACGCTGCTGATTATTGACTCCGGGCTTGGACAGGCTCGCGCCTATATGGCGAAAACTCTGCTCAGCGCCGCGGCGCAAAAAGCGCACCTTGAGCTGATTGATAACCCGAACGATGCTGAACTGGCGATCGTGCTGGGCGCTGCGCTGCCGGCTGACAGCGCGCTGAACGGTAAAAACGTCTATCTGGGCGATATTAACCGCGCGGTTGCCCATCCGGAACTGTTCCTCGGCGAAGCGAAAGATCGTGCGAAGCCATACGTCGCGCCGGCGGCGGTCGCCGTTCCGGCCGCTGCGCAGGGGCAGAAACGTATTGTCGCCGTGACCGCTTGCCCGACCGGTGTTGCCCATACCTTTATGGCGGCGGAAGCCATCGAAACCGAAGCCAAAAAACGCGGCTGGTGGGTGAAAGTGGAAACCCGCGGTTCCGTAGGGGCGGGCAATGCGATTACCCCGGAAGAGGTGGATCAGGCGGATCTGGTGATTGTCGCCGCTGATATCGAAGTCGATTTGGCGAAATTCGCCGGTAAACCGATGTATCGCACGACCACCGGCCTGGCGCTGAAGAAAACCGCGCAGGAGCTGGATAAAGCCGTGGCGGAAGCCAAACCGTACCAGCCGTCCGGCAAACCGCAGGCGTCTGGCGAAGGTAAAAAAGAGTCGGCTGGCGCCTATCGTCACCTGCTGACCGGCGTCTCCTATATGCTGCCGATGGTGGTGGCGGGCGGCCTGTGTATTGCACTTTCGTTTGCGTTCGGTATTAAAGCGTTTGAAGTGAAAGACACCATGGCGGCGGCGTTGATGCAAATCGGCGGCGGTTCGGCCTTTGCCCTGATGGTGCCGGTGCTGGCGGGCTTTATCGCGTTCTCCATCGCTGACCGTCCGGGCCTGACGCCAGGCCTTATCGGCGGTATGTTGGCCGTAAGCGGCGGTTCTGGTTTTATCGGCGGTATCATCGCCGGTTTCCTGGCCGGTTACGTGGCGAAGTTAATCAGCACGAAGCTGAAATTGCCGCAGAGTATGGAAGCGCTGAAACCGATTCTGATCATTCCGTTGGTTTCCAGCCTGATCGTGGGTCTGGCGATGATCTACCTGATCGGCAAACCGGTTGCCGGTATCCTGGCCTGGCTGACCCACTGGCTGCAAACCATGGGTACCGCGAATGCGGTGCTGCTCGGCGCGATCCTCGGCGGGATGATGTGTACCGATATGGGCGGCCCGGTGAACAAAGCGGCTTACGCCTTCGGGGTCGGACTGCTGAGTACTCAAACTTATGCGCCGATGGCGGCGATTATGGCGGCCGGTATGGTGCCACCGCTGGCGCTTGGCCTGGCGACGCTGATTGCCCGCAACAAGTTCGACAAATCGCAGCGTGAAGGCGGTAAAGCGGCGCTGGTACTGGGTCTGTGCTTTATCACCGAAGGGGCGATTCCATTCGCCGCTCGCGACCCGATGCGCGTACTGCCTTGCTGCATCGTCGGCGGCGCGGTGACCGGCGCTATCTCGATGGCGGTGGGTGCGAAACTGATGGCGCCGCACGGCGGGCTGTTCGTTCTGCTGATCCCAGGCGCGATCACCCCGGTACTGGGCTACCTGCTGGCGATTATTGCCGGTACGCTGGTCGCCGGTCTCTCTTACGCGGTGCTGAAGCGCCCGGAAGCGCCGGCGGCGGAAGCTGAAAAAGCGGCGTAATCTAAGCGCAATAAAAAAGGGCCGATTCGTCGGCCCTTTTTTTGTTTTTGAATTTAAGCTACTTCAGCGGTCTGCTGCGCCCGCAGCCAGGCAATCTCTTCCGCCCAGATATCCGGGTTGATGGTTTCCAGAACCAGCGGGATACCATCGAAGCGGTTATCCTGCATAATCCAACGAAATGCATCATGGCCGATGTTGCCTTCGCCGAGACTGTGGTGACGGTCGACGCGGCTGCCAAAGGCGCTTTTCGCATCATTCAGGTGCATGCCGCGCAGATACTGGAAGCCGACGATCCGCTCGAACTCGGCAAAGGTCTTTTCACACTCCTCCGCGCTGCGTAGGTCATAACCGGCGGCAAAGGCGTGACAGGTATCGATACAAACGCCAACGCGGGATTTGTCTTCTACGCCGTCGATGATGGCGGCCAGATGTTCAAATTTAAAACCGAGGTTGCTGCCCTGGCCGGCGGTATTTTCGATAACCGCGGTCACGCCTTCGGTTTTCGCCAGTGCGATGTTGATGGATTCTGCGATACGCGCCAGGCATTCATCTTCCGGGATTTGCTGCAGGTGGCTGCCCGGATGGAAGTTGAGCAGCGTTAATCCCAACTGCTGGCAGCGAGATAATTCATCGATAAACGCCTCGCGGGATTTCTCCAGCGCTTCTTCGACCGGGTGACCGAGGTTAATCAGGTAGCTGTCGTGCGGCAGGATCTGCCCCGGGCCAAAGTGATATTTTTCGCAGGCGGCTTTGAATTCGGCAATCGCTTCGTCGGTGAGCGGCGCGGCGCGCCATTGACGCTGGTTTTTGGTGAACAGGGCGAAGGCGGTGGCTTCGATTTCGGCGGCGCGGATGGCGGCATTGGCCAGCCCGCCGGAGGCGCTGACGTGCGCTCCAATGTATTTCATAAAAAAACTCCAGTTAAGCCGCTGGGGGGAGGGTAATGATAGCGGCTTAACCGGAGAGTTACAGCAATGAATGAATATCGACGAGAAAACTGACTACTTAACCAATCAGGTGATGGATAGCGAAGTTAATCGCGCCACCGCCAACAATCAGCCAGACGAACAGCATCAGCGCCATCAGCAGCGGTTTAGCACCGGCTTTTTTCAGCGCGCTAACGTGGGTGGTTAAGCCCAGTGCGGCCATCGCCATTGCCAGCAGTACGGTATCGAGAGTCACCAGCATATCGACGACGGCTTTCGGCAGCAGGTGGAAGGAGTTAAACACCGCCACCAGAATAAACAGGATGGCAAACCACGGAATAGTGATTTTGCTCTTCTCGCCGTTACCGGCCGGCGCCAGCTGTTTAACGCGGGCGGCAATGAACACCAGGAACGGAGCCAGCATCATCACGCGCAGCATTTTGGCGATAACCGCGGCGTTTTCGGCGTCCGGGCTAACCGCATGACCTGCAGCGACCACCTGGGCGACTTCATGCATGGTGGAACCCATATAGATGCCGTAGGCTTCCGGAGTGAACCAGTGCGCCAGCAGCGGATACATCGCCGGGTACAAGAAGATAGCGATAGTACCGAAGATAACGACCGTCGCCACGGCGACCGTGACTTTACTGGCTTCGGCTTTGACGACCGGTTCGGTGGCCAGAACCGCTGCCGCGCCGCAGATGCTGCTACCGGCGCCGATAAGCCAGCTGGTGTGTTTATCAAGACCAAACACCTTCTGCCCAAGGAAACAGGCAATAAAGAAGGTACTGGAGAGCGTCAGCACGTCGATCAGGATCCCGCTGACGCCGACGTCAGCAATTTGGGCAAACGTCAGACGAAAGCCGTACAGAATGATCCCCAGACGCAGCAGGTACTGCTTGGCGAAAATCACCCCGCCGTCGCAGGGCTGCCAAATTTTAGGGTAAACGGTATTACCAACCACCATGCCGAACAGGATAGCCAGCGTCAGAGCGCTGAATCCCGCGCCGGCGATAGCCGGGAAACTGCCAGCCCACAGGGCGGCGCCGGTCAATGCGGCGGTCAGCGCCAGACCTGGGACGAAATGCCACAGGGTGCGATGTTTAGTGGGTAAAGTGAGTGCTGTCATAACCTTCTCCTTTGTCTGGGCAAAGAATACGACTAGCTGGTTTAAAAATAAAATTGATTATATATTTATAATCTATCGGAATAAGTGATAAACCCTTCATCCTTCAGGCTACAGCCGCGCGGATTTATGTCACCATAGCGCTGACGGTTATCCAGCTTGGGTTAATTAACAGGTGAGTTATGCATATCACGCTACGGCAACTGGAAGTTTTTGCTGAGGTATTAAAAAGCGGGTCGACCACGCAGGCATCGCAGATGCTGGCGCTGTCGCAGTCGGCGGTGAGCGCGGCGCTGACCGACCTGGAGGGGCAACTGGGGGTCCAGCTTTTTGACCGCGTCGGCAAACGACTGGTGGTTAATGAACACGGTCGCCTGCTTTATCCACGCGCCCTGGCGCTGCTGGAGCGCGCCGTGGAGATAGAACAGCTGTTTCGCGGCGATAACGGCGCTATCCGCGTCTATGCCAGCAGCACGATTGGTAACTATATCCTGCCGGAAATCATCGCCCGCTACCGCCGTGATTTCCCTGAGTTGCCGCTGGAGCTGAGCGTCGGCAACAGCCAGGATGTCATTAATGCGGTCAGCGATTTGCGCGTGGATATCGGCCTGATCGAGGGACCATGCCACGCGGCGGATATTATCGCCGAGCCGTGGATCGAAGATGAACTGGTGGTCTTTGCCGCCCCGGATTCGCCGTTCTTAGAGGGTGAAGTGACCTTGCAACGGCTGGCGGAAGCGCAGTGGATCCTGCGCGAGCACGGCTCCGGCACGCGGGAAATCGTTGATTACGTACTGTTGTCGCATCTGCCGGCGTTCCAGTTAGGCATGGAGCTTGGCAACTCGGAGGCGATTAAGCATGCGGTGCGCCATGGACTAGGTATAAGCTGCCTGTCGCGGCGAGTCATCGCTGAACAACTGGACGCCGGAACGCTGGTGGAGCTCAAGCTGCCGCTACCGCGCTTGACCCGCACCCTGTGGCGTATCCGCCATCGGCAAAAGCACGTTTCCAAGGCGCTACAGCGTTTTATCCGCTATTGCGAGGTGTAGCAGTAAATCTCGCGTAAGCGCCGCTTTTTTGTCTGTTTTTTTTATGCGCCGATCGGATATTACTGCTTTACTAATAATTTGTGTCAGATCATGAAGCTCTCTTATAACTTTGCATTTGTACCGGATGGACAGGCGATCGTCTGCTACAATCGCGCCTCATTTTTTGGATGGATAGCATTTTCACATGGTTTCGGAAACTAAAACCACAGAAGCGCCCACGCTCCGCCGCGAGCTAAAAGCGCGCCACTTGACCATGATCGCTATTGGCGGTTCCATCGGTACAGGTCTTTTCGTTGCTTCTGGCGCAACGATTTCTCAGGCAGGCCCCGGCGGCGCACTGCTTTCCTACATTCTGATCGGTTTGATGGTGTACTTCCTGATGACCAGTCTCGGCGAGCTGGCGGCGTTTATGCCGGTCTCGGGCTCCTTTGCGACCTACGGTCAGAACTACGTAGAAGAAGGCTTTGGTTTCGCACTGGGCTGGAACTACTGGTACAACTGGGCGGTGACCATCGCGGTCGATCTCGTCGCCTCGCAGCTGGTGATGAGCTACTGGTTCCCGGATGCTCCCGGCTGGATCTGGAGCGCGCTGTTCCTGGGCATCATGTTCTTGCTGAACTGGATCTCGGTACGCGGCTTCGGCGAAGCGGAGTACTGGTTCTCGCTGATTAAGGTTGCCACCGTCATTATCTTCATCATTGTTGGCGTGATGATGATCTTTGGCATCTTTGAAGGCACGACGCCTGCGGGCTGGAGCAACTGGGGCATTGATGATGCGCCGTTTGCCGGTGGCTTTGCGGCGATGATCGGCGTGGCGATGATTGTCGGCTTCTCGTTCCAGGGCACCGAACTCATCGGTATCGCGGCGGGCGAATCGGAAAACCCGGAGAAGAACATCCCGCGCGCCGTGCGTCAGGTGTTCTGGCGTATCCTGCTGTTCTACGTCTTCGCGATCCTGATTATCAGTCTGATCATCCCGTATACTGACCCGAGCCTGCTACGCAACGACGTCAAAGATATTTCAGTCAGCCCGTTCACGCTGGTGTTCGAGCACGCGGGCCTGCTCTCAGCGGCGGCGGTCATGAACGCGGTTATCCTGACGGCGGTACTGTCGGCAGGTAACTCCGGGATGTACGCCTCTACTCGTATGCTCTACACCCTGGCCTGTGACGGTAAAGCGCCGCGCATCTTTGCGAAGCTGTCGCGAGGCGGCGTGCCGCGCAACGCGCTGTACGCGACAACCGTGATTGCGGCGCTGTGCTTCCTGACCTCAATGTTCGGCAACCAGACGGTCTACCTGTGGCTGCTGAATACCTCCGGGATGACCGGCTTCATCGCCTGGCTGGGTATTGCGATTAGCCACTATCGCTTCCGTCGCGGCTACGTGCTGCAGGGTAACGATATTAATAACCTGCCGTATCGTTCAGGGTTCTTCCCGCTGGGGCCGATCTTCGCCTTCGTCCTGTGGCTAATCGCAATACCCAGCCAGGCGAT
>CABUCP010000112.1 GCA_902490055.1 uncultured Klebsiella sp.
ACAAGCCCAATAATCAGAACACAACTGACTACCGGGAGGGCCAGACAACGGCGCCGTTATACCTCCACGCCCACCCAGGCGAAAGTTACCTGGTTGCTGACTGATGTTCAGGCTCAAACGTTCGAAGCATGGTTTCGTGATGCATTATCTGATGGCGCTACCTGGTTCAATATGAACCTTCGAACACCTGGCGGGGAATCATCAAAGGTATGCCGATTCACGGATATTTATGATGGTCCTGCTCTCACTGGTGGTAATTACTGGCAGTACACCGCAACTCTTGAATTATGGGAGCGGCCACTATTGCCTCCGCCGTGGGGTAACTACCCTGAGTGGATCGCAGGTAGTTCACTGCTTGATATCGCATTAAACAGGGAGTGGCCAAAGCATGACGGTGCTTAACCGACTTTATGCCAGTAGCGGATCGGAAGTCATCATTGAAACGCTACAAATCAATATCGGTTCGACGGTGCATTATTTCTGCAAGGGCTACGACGATATTACAGCGACGACAGAAAATGGCGACGTTATTACCTTTTCTGCTGCGGGTATCGATATCGCTATCCCGGCCAGAAACAGCGACGGTACACAGGATTTGCAGTTCGCCATCAGCAACATTGACGGGGAGGTGAGTACGGCTATTCGTGATGCGCTGGCCAGCCTGACAAACGCCTCTCTGACTTACAGGCAATATGTCTCTACGGATTTGAATGCCCCGGCATCTGTGCCGTATACGCTCGCTATCAAATCTGGCTCCTGGACGGCGCTGCAGGCGCAAATTACCGCTGGCTATATGAACGTTCTCGATACCGCCTGGCCGAGATTCCGTTACACCCTTAATGAGTATCCCGGCCTGCGTTACATGAGTTGAGGTTTCCCCATGTTTGAACCTGATAAATACCTTTCGGTCACCTGGCTGAAGGGCGGTCGCTCTTTTCCCAAACTCGACTGTTTTGGCATTGTGAATGAGATACGCCGTGACCTTGGCCTACCTGAATGGCCTGACTTTGCAGGTGTGACCAAAGACGGTGGCGGACTTGATAAAGAAGCCAGAAAACTGATGTTAAAGCTTGAGCGTTGTGAGCCTTGCGTCGGCGCTGGCGTGGCGTGTTATTCGGGAACCATGGTCACCCATGTTGGGATTGTTGTTGAGCTGAACGGGTTGCTGCAGGTGGCGGAATGTAACCCCGGTTCAAACGTTTCTTTTATGCCGGTCTGGAAATTCAAACGGCGATTTATCAAGGTGGAATTCTGGCGATGACGATCCGCATTTATCCCTCCCGGCTCCCCGGCGAACCGCTGGAAACCCATCAGCACGCGCGAACGACCCTGCATGAATGGATGCAGAGGAATGTCGAAAATTATGATCCCGGAATGCCGCAGCCTATCAGCGTAGAGATTGATGGCGTGCCCGTCCCATCAGAGGAATGGCCGCGGTGCGAACTGGCACCAGATACTGACGTGAATGTTTACCCCGTTCCTTACGCGACAGGTTTTGCCATTGCCGCTCTGGTTGTAGCGGTAGCCGCTGCAGCTTATTCCATCTACATGATGAATAACCTCGATACGGGGGCCTACGATTCATCTACGGGTAAGTCTCTGGACTTAAATCCGGCAAAAGCGAACACGGCAAAACTTGGCGATCCTATCCGGGAATTGTTCGGTCGTGCGCGGGTTTATCCGGATTATGTTGTTCAGCCGGTCAGTCGTTTTAACCCTGATGACCCAACCAGAATGACAGTTGAGATGTTGATCTGCGTGAGTCGTGGAAATGTGGCATTTGCTAACGGCGATATCAGGATTGGTTCGACGCCTATTTCCGCCCTGGGTGATTCATTCTCCTGGACACTGTATCCACCAGGAGCAAATGTTTCAGGCGATCGCCGCAGTGAAAACTGGTTCAATTCTACCGAGGTGGGCGGAACGTCCAGCGGCAGCGGGCTTGATATGGCGCAGACAGCGCCTGATTCATCCGATATTACCGCCGACAGCATGACCGTTTCGGGATCGTCGGTTTCGTTCACCGGGCTGAGCGATGATGATGGCGATGATTCTCTGCCTGAGTCCTGGGTGGAAGGTGCGCTGGTGACTATCATCGCGCCGACCAACTACCTGATTTCGTCTTCATCGGGTTACAGCGTCCTGTTCAGTGACACGCTGACTGAGATTAACCCCTATGCCGGCATGCCCGTTACGCTGGAAATTAACGGGGCAGAATATGATCTCTTCATCGCTACGTTCACGCCAAAGCAGGATGCTGTTCCGGGAGTTGGGGGATCAGCTGCTTCATTGCGCGGCAGCGCAGCCCCAACAACCTATGATTTTTCGAGCATCAGCCAGACATTTACCCTGACCTGGCAGGCAACCACCTATACCGTTTCGCTGATCGCTAACTACGGCAATATGTCTGGCCTGCTGGCTGCAATCAATGAAGCGATCGCCGGGTCGAACCTGGTCGCTCAGGATGATGGCGGGGTAGTTCGCATCATTGAGAAGTCCAGTCCGTGGCTGGGCGGCAGTATTACCGCCTCATCACTTCCGGTTTCCGTATTTGGGGACAGCCCGGCATTCACCGATGGGACCGCATCCAGCGGCGGCAGTCCGGCGATCACCGCCAATGTCACTCTTGCTTATGGGAGTGGAAGCGGCGCGGCATTTTCCGGCATTCCTGAAGGGACACAGCGGCTGTCGCTGGCGCACCGGGGAAATGAATACCGTATTGCCTCAGCAGATGGAACGACCGCGACGGTACAGCGCATGATTAACGGAGGTATTGATCCTACCTGGCCGGGGTTCTCACCCAGGACGATGATTGATTACCAGGCGACCGGGATTAACGACAACAATAGCTGGATGGGGCCGTTTCTTGCCTGCCCGGATAATGAGGTGGTAAATGCATTTGAAGTGAATTTTTCATTCCCTTCCGGTATTTGCGGCTTTGACAACAAAGGTAAGAAGCGCGTCAGGCACTGTGAATGGGAAATCCAGTATCGGGTGTATGGTTCCGGTACCGGGTGGATAAGCCGGCAGGGTGTTTACGAAATGAAGAACATAAATGCCCTGGGGTTCACTGAGCGCTTTGAACTGGCTACCCCTGGTCTGGTTGAGGTGCGGTGCCGCCGGCGCAATGAGCAGGGGAGTAATAACGCGCGTGATTCGATGTACTGGCAGGCGCTGCGCGGCAGGTTACTGAACCAGCCAGCATCATATGCCGGTGTATCATTAATGGCCGTGACGGTGGAATCTGGCGGCAAGTTGGCGGCGCAGTCTGATCGGCGCGTAAACGTTGTGGCCACGCGTATTTATGATACCGGCGCCCCGCGGCGCATCTCCAGCGCGCTGTTTCATGTTGGTAATTCTCTTGGCCTGGCAATGGACACCGAAGCCATTAACACCCTTGAGGCAACCTACTGGACCCCGAAAAATGAGTATTTCGACTTCGCGACAGGCGACAGTGTCTCCGCGCTGGAAATGCTGCAGAAGATCACCACGGCGGGGAAATCATATTTCCTGCTGAGTGACGGGCTCGCATCTGTAGGCAGGGAAGGGATTAAAAACTGGTCCGGCATTATCAGCCCGCATGAAATGACCGAAGAGTTACAGACCACCTTCTCGGCGCCGTCCGCCGATGATTACGATGGTGTGGATGTCACTTATATCAATGGCACGACGTGGTCAGAAGAGACCGTACAGTGCCGCACGCCGGATAACCCCACACCGAGGAAAATTGAGAGTTATACCCTCGATGGGGTGCTTGACCCGAACCGAGCCTATCAAATCGGCATGCGCCGCCTGATGAAATACCTGTATCAGCGGCTGGGGCATAACACGACAACAGAACTGGATGCGCTGGTCTATCAGTATGGCGATCGCATTCTGCTGACGGATGACATTCCGGGAAATAAAACGGTAAGTAGTCTGGTTATGGATATGGCCACATCTGGCGGTCAAACGGTATTTACCGTCTCCGAGCCGCTGGACTGGTCCTTTGAAAACCCGCGCGCAATTCTGCGTTACCAGGATGGTTCTGCCTCCGGGCTGCTGGTGGCCACCTTTGTCGGGGATTATCAGTTGTCCGTTCCGTGGCAGGCTGCTTTTGATGAAATCCAGTTAAACGATCCGAGTATCGAACCGCCGCGGCTGGTGTTCTGCAGCTCGACGCGCAGTGTTTATGACGCCATTTTTGAGGAGATTGCCCCGCAGGCGGACGGAACCTGCCAGGTGACAACCAGACAGTATAGCGACATTTTCTACCAGTACGACGACGCGCCATACCCCGGCAGCGTTTCTTAAAACCACAAATTCCCCTAAATAACTTTCTTTCGCTCAAACCCTCGTTTGGGCGAAGCCTCTTTTTGGAGCAAAAAACATGGCCTTTAATCCGCCGCTGGGGAGTAATTCTCCCGTAGTGTTGCTCGATAACGCCACGCGCCTGGATAAGCTGGTCAACGGACCCGCTGCCGATGTTCCCGACCGTGCCGGAGATGCGCTGTACTCATGGCGCCAGATGATGGCGAAGAATGATGAAATTCGTCAAAACCTGATACCGCTCAGCAGGCAGTACATGACACTTGAGGCTGCACAGGCGGATATTGCTAATATCCCCGAAGGGAGCACAACGTATGTGCGCAGCCCTGATGACAGCGCACTGGCCATTGAATACCAAAATGTCGGCGGAACGCTGGTCGCTACCGGGCGAAAAATGCCGTCCTCCGCACTTGTTGATGAGATCGACAAGCGTACCCGGTCATTACAGGAATCACCTGATTCGCTGTTTGATATCGTGTCCAGCAATGGTATTCGCCCTTTCCGTATCAGAAGCACGGACGGCGTCACTGAGTTTGAGTCAGTCGCGCAGTTGGTGACCGGCGACTCAGGTCTCAACTTCAACGGGAGCGTGATTGACAACAACGCGCCGGATGGCTGGCTGTTCCTGATTTACTCGCGTAACGGTCTGGTGATTGCCGGGGTTAAGGAAGACGGGACGAAAGTTGGTTGGGGCGGGAGTGACAGCGGCGGCGGGCAGGCTGGCGGGATTACGCCCGGCGATACGGCGGTGGGTTATGACGATATCCGTAATTACACTGGCGAAGCCACCGTGCGTGATGTTGTGGGCGAGCGCATCAATGGCCGGTTCGTTGTCGATGCCTCCGATACGACTTCGCCAGATGATGGCGGTGGAGTGCTGGTCGGTACGGATGGGCGCCGCTGGATCCGCCAGTGTGACTTTGTCTCTTATGACATGTTTGGCGCGCCCCGCATCCCTGAGTCGGTCTATCAGAATTATGCCACGCTGTCTGCGCAGGGTAATGAGTCCGCGGCGCAGGCGTTACTGGCTGATATCGAGCCGGCGGATCAGGCCATTGCCCGTTGCCATGCCTTCGCGGCTAAGCACGCTATCCCGGTAGTCCAGAATGTCGGGCGGTTCCTTTGGGTGAGCGGCGAAATTGTGGTAAGGACGTCTGCTTATCTGAGCGGCTCTACGATCGTCACCTGCAATCGCAGCGGAACGGATGAAACCCGCTGGGGGAAAGTGGATGGAGTGGATGATGGTGCCCCCGACCCGATGTATATGTTCCGCATCCAGGGCAAGGCTCGCGTCAACTTCACCGCGGCTGAACTGAACGAACTCAATACCTCTTATTCGTCCTATCTGAAGCGCGGGAGCATGGATATCCCGATGCCGAAGTTAAGCCAGTACCGGGGCGCGCTGTTTGGTTTTATTTCTTCATCCGTCGAGTTGTACCGCAGTGGGAATAAAACGAACGTCCGTAACCAGGTCCATTTCCGGGACTTCACCCGCATTGGTCGTAATGGCGCGGTTTCTGATGTACTGGTGAAAAATATCCCGGCGGGCACCATCACGGAAGCCTGGATCCAGCCGAAAGAAAATGCCTGGCTTAACTTTGAGCCCCCGGCGTTTTTTGAAGCAGGCAACGGTCGCAAATTCGTGAACATTCAGGTTGAGCGCTCGCAGGTCAACATTGAAAATCTGGTGATGGATAACTGGGCGACGGGCGATATCGAGTCCCGCGTGGCGATCGGCTCGTATGGCGTGACCGATATTCACTGCCGTAACGCAGCCGCTGAATGTATCCCGAACACTTCCGGCGGCGCGTATGTGGTTTGCTTCCGTAACAGCATCGATATTCATATCAGTGGATATTACGGCCTCTACGGCTGGGGATTCCAGGGGCATCATGGTCTGAAGCGGGTATTTATTACCGAGTCGGTTATGAACCGGTTCGATTTTCACTCATTCGGCTATGACATCTACATCAGCAGGACGAAATTCAAGGGACGCCAGATATTCCTGCAGGGCGGTGGCCAGTTCGCACTTCGTGACTGCGACTTTAACATCACGCAGTACAGCCTGGAGCAGACCGGGCATATCGAAGACCGGCTGAATTTCTTTATCAATATGCGCGAAGACTACGCCGGGGATTGCGAGTGTAACCTGGCTATCGACGGGCTGGTGGTGCGTTTCGACCGCAATATCACGAATGCCTGGGCGTCTGATGTGCTGTCGTTTGATATTGTCCGTATGAACAGCGGGACATCGGTTGATTACGGTGTGTCGACCAAAAATCCGCATGTGATTTCCGGGAAAGATATTGTCTTTGATCTGGATGGTGTGCCGGCTTCCCTGCCTGATAATTTTGCGTTCACCTTCTGCCGTCCGTTCCGTAACCTCTACAACTCCGCCCAGAAAACCTATCTGCCGGATATGGTGAAAGTGCAGGGCATGACCGCAATTAACGTGCCTGACGGTAAGAATGCGGTGATGGCGGTGTTTCGCTGCGGTGCTGATATGGCGCAGAACCCGTTCGCCAGTCGGACTAAACTCCGCCCGAATGGGACGAACGCTGAGATCATCGCAGAGGACGTCATCAGCATCATCAATAATCCGGTCATCGCGCAGAACGCCTGCCCGACGGTGTACATGCCGGGCGCGGCCTCTTCCTGGGATACCGTTGTCGGCGGCACGACGTACCGCACCAGCGAATACTCATACCGTCCGAAAGTGACGCTGCGTAACTGCTATCCATCGATTATCAACGCCTCCGGGGTAAAAGCCGAATTCGATATTGCCGGCGGCTTACTGGCGCGCTACAGCGTCGGCGATACCGGGAACCGCTGCCGGGTAACCGGCGCGGATATTCAGCTTATCCCTGACTCAACAGGGACTCTTTATTTCGATACATCCAATGTCAGGGCGACGGGATGTGACTGGTTCGACCCGATGAACGGAGCGACCTATACCGGCACCCTGAACGGTACCGGCAACGAAAACCGCGGCACCCCGGAACACTCACCCAATATTTAACAAGGAGCCACCATGGCTGGCGTTCGTATTCTTTGCAATCAAGTCATTCCTGTCACCGACTGGAACCACGACTATGTGACCATCAAATCAAAACTGGAAAGCAAATCACCGCTCCCGACCATTGCCAGTTTCGACCTGCTGAACCCACTGGACAACAGCGGGCACGGCTATACCGTCAAACCAAACGGCGGTCAAATCCGCGACTGGGGGCTGCATTACCCTAACGGTGCAAAACCGTCAGTGACTGACCTGGTGAAGACCGGACAGGGCGCCGTATCGTTCATCGTGGCGTTTAAGCTGGATGCCGATAACCGCTATATCAACATCCTCAGCAACCGTGTAAACAGCGCCGGCTTTAACTTCTATTACAGCGGCGGCTTCTACATGTCCTATATCTACCCGAGTGGCACGCCGGGGACTATTGCTGCCGCCGGTGTTATCAACGCTGAAATCGGCAAATGGTATGTGGCTGTAGGCGTATTTGACCCGGTCACTAAAGCGGCCAGCGTGAGGATCAGTGATGCCGGATTGCAGTATGGTCCTATCGGTACCGGCTTCCCGGAAAACACGTCGCTTGATACGGCTGTCAGCATCGGTGGCGATCCCAACGGTCTCACCACCTCGTCTATGTACGGAGACATTGCATGTGTTGCGTACTATGACGGCGCATTCACTGCAGATCAGCGTGATGCGATGGTGAGCGTGGGGATGGACATTCTCCATGAGAGAGGGCTGGTCTGAATGCATGCTGCCACCTTTGCGGGTGGCAGCATATTCAAGCCTAAAAGTGAATGCTACCTGATAACCTTTCGCAGCCTGACTGACTCGATCGACACGTCGACGCCTGCCGGCCGTTTCTTCTTTCATGTCATGAATGCGTTGGCTGAAATGGAGCGAGAGTTGATCGTGGAGCGCACCTGGGCAGGATTAGCTGCGGCAAGAGAGCAGGGGAGAATAGGAGGACGACGAAGAATTATGACGGAAGATATTGTAGATCGCTGCCGGAGGATGCTTAAGAACGGAGCCACCCGGCAGCAGATTGCAGGAGTGATTGGGGTTAATGTGAAGACAATATATAAATA
>CABUCP010000113.1 GCA_902490055.1 uncultured Klebsiella sp.
CTTGATTGCCTCCGGGATGGTTATTTGATCCGGTGAACACTCACCTTCCAGCCAGCAGACCTTGTCGTCTCTATCGCGGTAGCTCCAGAGATAAACCGGGTCTAAAAACCACGCTTTTTGTTCGTCGTTGAGTACATGCGCGATCAGTAACGGGAACATGCGGGTATCGTAATAGCGCACCAGGCCGGAACGGTCTTCCCATGCGCCGTCGGCCAGATTGCGCATGTGGACGGCGAGCGCAGAAAAGTCCAGCGGTGAGAGAAACACCAGCAGCCCCGGTTTGTGGGCAAACGCGGTCATCAGATCGCTAATCCACTGACGATGCTGCCAACAGGTCAGCTCCAGCCGTATCAGCAAAGGCGCCATTTCCAGCAGAGGTTCTTCCGGTTGCCCTTGATAGAGCGAGAACCATTGTACCGGGGGGGAAAGACGCTTTAAGCCATCCAGTAGGGGGTTGTTTAATGTTCCCTGATCGGCAATAAGGTAGACGTCTTGCAGCGAGAAGGTTCGGGCAAATTGTTCCAGCTTGCCGAGCCATTGCTGAGAGGTTAATGACATATTCACTCCTTTTCGTCTTGAGAGTGTGACGCGGGCGCCGATGCGGTGACGATGCCCAGCGAAAGAGTGTGGCGCGGGTCGCGAGCGATCCAGCCACAAGGTTGATGAAAACGGGCGGCAAATATCGCCGCCAGCGCGATGACAATGAGCGGCTCCATCGGCCCCGTCTCGCCCCAGTTTTCATCCTGCAGATACTGGTTGCTATTCCAGCCGCTTTGCGCCAGTTCCGGCGTTTGCGGCTGGCTGAACGCAATACAAGGATCCGGTGGCTTTTCAGCCCCGCTTTGCTGCATCGCCCGCTGGCAGACCATCGGGAGATTTTCCACCGCTGCGCCTTCATAAACCTCGCCGCGGGTAAGCCACGCGTCTCCCTCTCTGGCCACTAGCCACAGAACGGCAGACTCGCCGGCAGGCTGCGTCGCATCAGGGGTGGCCGTCACAAAATGACACCCTGCGACGAGGACGAAACACTCGTCGCCGGTGGTGTTAATCCGCGCAGCAATCTCCGATAAGCTCGCCTCCCCCTGCCACGATTTCGCGACATCCGGCAGTTGAATGGCGGGAAAGCACTGACGCAGCTCGGCGCAAAATTCCCGCCATGCGGGTTCGCTCCCCTGCCAGTAACAGCCGCTCAGGCACGGAAGCTCATGCCCCCCCCCGCTGTGCCAGCCATTGCTGCACCAGCATCCTGGCCAACTGCCGCTCACGCTGCTCGGCATCCACAACATCGGAGTGGATCAATCGCAACGCCCGCGAACCAGCTTCCAGTTTCTCTGTTGGCGCCAGATGTTCTCGCTTTAGCAGCGTCTGCCAGTGCGCGGGTTCGCAACCCACCGGCCCCAGCAACACCGTTTCACGTAGCCCAACGCTGTACTGGTGTCGCGTCCACCACGCTCGCCGATCGAGCTCGATCAACTGCTGGTAGTACTGGGCATAGTGAACCGACATACGGTAGTAAATCAGGCGCAGCAGCCAGACGATAGCGACCAAAAGCAGGCTGCCTGCCACCGCAGCGGTAATGAGCATCCCTCCTCGCGCTTGCGCAGGCAGTAACGCCACGCCTCCCCCGCTGATAAGCGCCAGCGCCGCGCCCGCGGACAGCCATCGCCCGCTCTGAGGCGGACTGGCGGTTCCGTAGGGTGGATAGTCGGTTAGCTGTCTCATAGGGCCACTTCGCAGTCAGAAAATGAACTCACCAGCGTACAGCCACAGGCGCAGCGATGGCCGTCGAGCGCCACCGGAGAGCCGTCCACTTCATACAACGAGCTGCCTTCGGCGATGACCGTCAGGCCATGCTTGTTGCAGTTCGCCTGGTCGCCTTTACAGGCGATACCTTTACCAAAACAGAGATAATGGCCGCCAATCACCGTGCCGCCATGTTCACGTAAGGTATCTCCCTGCCGAATAATGGGTTTCAATGCATCGTCCTCCGAGTGAATGTGGTTATACGGCGCGCGGAACAAAGGCCTGGCCCAGCTCGAGCGCGTGAGTCAGACACTCTTTGCAAATCGATGTGGGCAGTTCGGGAAGCGGGAAAGACTCGCCGGCTGGCCCCTGCATATTATGTTTGCCTTTAAAGCTGAGCAGACTGGGACTATGAAGATGAATTTCTCCCTGCGGCGTCAGACGGATATAGCCGCCGCCACAACCCAGAGTGATACCATTTTTGGCGGTGAGCTGGAGATGGCCTTTGGTAGACTGAACGGTAATATCCTTCAGCGCAGTAAGCGCCAGGGTGTCGCCGTGCGACTCTATTTCTAACGGGCCTTTCACCGATACCATGCGTACCCCTTCGCTGTGGGCAAGCAGCGAGATGCCTTTCTTGCTGTTCACCGACAGCCGATTGCCGCTGGATAACGCGATATCACTGGCGCTTTGCAGGTAGAGTCCTTTACCGCTATGCAGCAATGTTGTTTCCGCCGTCACCATGCCGATGCCTTTCGGCGCGCTCATCAGCAGGACGGGGCTCGCCAGATTGACGGCTTTGCCAACGAACTGCTTTAACGTGCTGACATCCGGCGGGGTGTTGTAGTGGGTGCGGGCAATCTCCTGCCAGTCGTTCAGCTGAACAGCAGCGGCGCTAAGCAGTTTACTGGCGGGATCCATTTCTACTACCGCCCCTATCGCTTTCAGCTGTTCGTCGGCGGTGATCAATATTCCCTTACCGGCGCGGATCGCGCCGTAGCTGTCGGTACGTAGCTCAAATCCTTCGCCGCGCGGCGCCTTCTGATGATCCACCAGATGGCCGAGGTTTAGTTGGCTCTTACCGCCGTATTCGGTACTGACCTTAACGTGCTCCTTTCCTCGCGTGTCATCGAGACGAATTTTGTTGTTCGCCGGCGTGCGCAGCACGTTGCGTTTGTAGTTGTAGAGGGTGACGTGATCCTGATGCGTGGAGTCGTGCAGCGCGCCGGCGATATAGGGCCGGTCCGGATCTCCCTGTTCAAAAGCGATCGCCACTTCGGTGCCCGCCAGCAGCGGCAGGTGCAAACCGTATGTTTCGCCAGCATAGGCGCGCGCCTGGCGCACCCACAGGCTTTCCTCGCCCGCCTGCCAGTGGTCGCGATCGAACAGCAGGTTCACCCGATAGCGCCCGTCGCGATCGATATGAGCATACAGATCGTTGATTTTGCTGCTGGTGACGCGAGCAGGCAACGTTCCGGCCATCTTCGGTTTACTGATAGCCGCCGGGCGAAAGCAGTAAGTCTCTACGCTGGGAATAGCCTGAAACGTCACTTCGAAGCTGCGATCGCGACGGGCGCGACAGTGAATGCCAGTAATCGCCACGCCTTCACGCCAGACATCAGTAACCGTTTCACCGCCGCTCACCTTCAGCTGCTGGCCGGGCGCCAGCGTCGCACAGTTGGTCTCGCCGTTAAGCCGCGTCTGCCGGTTCAGGTAACGTTCATGGTGAATTCGAGCGTAAAACGCCCCGCTTTCCGGGTCCGGGTTATGCTGGTAGCGATTACCCGGCGTCAGGTAGTTGTCCGCCCAGTGATAGGCTTCACCATAGGTGGTGCTGTCGCCCCGGCTGACATTAACGTTGAGATTCATATCTTCTGGCGCATTACGATAGTTGTAGTCGCGGGTGAAGACCGATTGTTCAACCACATGGTAACGGCTCTGTAGATCCCATACCGATTCGCTACCGTTATCATGCTGGCCAGAAGGCGGGATCGACGGTAACGCCAGTTCCTGCTCATAATGCCGCTGGTCGTCATAAAACTCCGCCACATCAATATTCAGCCGGGTATCAGCGGTAAAGCGAAACCAAATCCCCACCTCGCTCAGCAGACGGGAGATAAAGGTTAAATCGTCCTCACCGTACTGCATCACCTGTTCACGCCGCGGATATTCATGCGCCAGCTGAAACACAAAATCCTCCCCGCGCATGCCATGACGCGTTCGTAGAATGTGCTCCACGATTTGCGGCGCCGACATATCCTGATAAATCCGGTTCTGGCGGCTTCGCGAAAGTAGCGCCAGACGCGGCTGTAACGTCAGGGCGTAGCGCGTTTCCTCTTTCGAGGTGGAAAGCCGCTCAAAGCGGGTGATCGCGCCCTGCAGAACGCGCACCGGTTGCTGGATCTTGATCCCAAACCCCTGGTCGACCGGCGCCTGCAGGGTCAGCGAAGCGCTTTGCCGCAACATCTGCTGCGGGGTAATGTCGCGATCGCCGCTGGTGAACTCGATGGTATAACGAAAAGGTTCGCTGAGATTTTCGTGGCCTTCGAAGCACAGCACATCCAGCGGTGAGCAACAGCCATACACCTGTAAAAGATGATGGCTGTGGTTGAAAAACAAAGGCTTAAAGTCACTCATGGATTAATTTCCTTTCTCAAACGCCATAATATTTTCCCCTGTTCATCCCCGCCTCCCGCTTCCAGGCATGCTACCGCCCGTCGCTGATCCTGTTGATAAGGAGCCCAAAGCGCACAAGGTTGGGCAAATTGTGTTGACCTCAGTACCCGACAACAGCAACGGCGGACAGGAAAACCTGCCCGCACGAAACCTCATGAGGGGAGTTGTTTAGAAAGCGTCATCGGTCGGCGATGACGCGGGGTGGGTTGATGCCCGGCAGGCATCGGCCTGCGGCACCAGGCTAATTTCGACCCGGCGATTCAGCGCCCGGCCTTGCTGGGCGTCATTGCTGGCGACCGGCCGGCTTTCGCCATAGCCCTGCACCGCAAAACAGCTCTCCGGCACATCGCCGGTATCGCGCATCCAGTCGCGCACCGACTCGGCACGCTTCAGGGAGAGGGTCTGGTTGGATTTATCATCGCCTACGCTGTCGGTGTGGCCGGCAACCACGATTAGCCAGCCGGGTTTGGCCTTGATTCCCACCAGCGAATTCACCAGCAGTTTTGTGGATCCCGGCTTCAGCGACCATTTACCGGTATCAAACAGCGACATGCTGTCGAGGCGGATAATTTTCGGTACGATTTTTGCGGCCGGTTTCGGCGGCGGAGGCGGAGGGACATAGGAGCGTATCGCCTCCAGCACCGGCTGACGCAGGCGCTCTCCGCGATACAACCCGAGGCTCAGCGCCAGCGGCGCGCCGTCACGCGCCGATGCGTCCAATTGCGCCGCATCCTCGCGTAAAACCTGCACCGCGCGAGCTTTCTCAGCGAGTTCGTCGGGCGCAATCCGTTCATAGCGCTGAACATCGAAGCCAATTCGCTGCAGCAACTGACGGTTGTTCCACGCGCTACAACATAGCGCAATAAGGAAAGCAACCGAGAAGAGGCCGAACGCCCGTCGCAAGACGCGGCTTTTTGGCGTAACGCCGCCGCCCTGCGGCAGTAACGGCAAAATAAAATCCGCCAGTTTCGCGGGGGCGGAGGAGACTTCCGGTTGCCAGCCGGGCAGCGTGTTCAGCGCGGTATGATCAGACAACCAGCGTTGCCATAGATTTTCCGCCAGAACGGGCGCCCCGTGAGGGGTAAAGTGATACAGGACCATCGCCGGAACGGCCGGGGGAGTCTCATCGGCATCCGCCGTTAGCGTGCTCAGCACCGCGTGCTGCGTGAAGCGGGCAAACGCGTGCATTCTCACCTGAGTCGCCAGGCGGCCGGCCTCGTCCTGTTGCGCCATCCAGCTTGCGCAACTGCACGGTACATCGTCCTCCTGCCACACCTGCATCGCTTCTGCGCCACGTGCCGTCTGCCAGAGAGGTGAAACCGATACCCCAGCCAGCGAGTTATTCAGCAGCAACGGTACTACCCGACGAGTATCGCGTCGCACCTGCGCAAGCTGCCAGCGCAACTCATGAAGGCGGGCCGCCAGCACGGTATCATCATCATGCTGCTGCGGCTGTACGCAGAACATCACCGCCAGTTGCGCAATGAGCGCTGGCCGTTCGCGTTGCAGATACCGTACCGTTTGTTGCAATCCGGCGGTGGGAACGCTCAGCCAGCAGCCCCGCGCCGTGAGAAAAACCGCGCCTTTGCCCGGCCAATTCGCCGCGTCGCCGCAGAGCAGCACCACAGGCAGGCGGTATGGCGCCGGCGGGAGCTCAGCCAGCCAGCCGTCATTCGCGGGCGGCTCAACCCGTTTACGCCCGGCGTAAACCAGCCCGACAACCACGGCCGCCGCCGTCAACGCCACCGCCAGCGCCCGCCCACCAAAGGCCAACGGCAGATACAGCAGGCTCAGCAGTATCGCCAACAGCCCGCCCCACAGCCATAACAGGCGCTGATAACGCACGCTCATCGCCCGCCCCCCAGCCGCAGCGCCGCCACCAGGCCGTCAAGCCAGTAATTCAGCCCCAACCACAGTGCGGCCGCCGCCACCAGCGAGACGCCAATGCAGACCGGCCAATGATGTAGCCATTCAGCCAACCCACGGCGACCAGAGAGGTTGGCCAGTATCGGCTGACGCGGATCGCCCTCAAACGCCGGCACGCGCGCGGCCAGCTCGTTGACAAGCGCCTGGCGAGCCGGGTCATTGAGGGTATAACGCCCCTTAAAACCCAGCATCAGTACCCGATAAAAACAGGTCAGTACGGCGATATCCGGCGCAGGCTCGCGCAACACCTGGCGTATGCGTTCATACAGCGCATCTCCGGCCGCCATACCGGCAAAATATTTCACCTCCAGCGGCCGGTCGAACCAGGCGATACAGGCGTCATCCTCGCCTTCACGCCCTTTCGCGGTTTCATCCAGCAGCGCACACCAGACATAAAGGATATGCTGACGGTTCGCCTCGCTGACCCCGGCGGCGGCAAGCTGCGCCATCACCTGTTCAATGTTGTCCACGCAACGCTGCCAAAGACGCTTCCCCTCCCCTTCAGCCAGTTTGGCGCCAAAGCGCAGTTCCGTCACCGTGAGCCAGCTATCCGCCAGCAGAGCGTCGATATTGATATCCTGGGTCATGAGCGCAGCACCGCATACAGTTCGAGTTCAGGGTCGCCCAGTAGTCCGGGCACGTAAAAGACGCAGCTCCCCTCCGCCAGCATCGCCTGCGCCGCCGGATGGGTCATATCAAGGGTGAAATACTGGTTTTCCAGGCGTAGCGGAATGGCCGCCGGAACGTGGCTCATCGCCTTCAGCGGGATCCCAGGTTGCGAGCCGTTAACCACCCGGTCAACAACATCGGGGCTGCCGGCTTTACACTGCTGCGGGAAAAGCTCCTGTAGCTGCGCCGCTGGCAGCGCACAGCGTACCGAAAGGTAAAAATCGGCCTCTTCGCGCAACCTCGGGTCATGCAACCGGGCATGCCAGCGCTTGCGCCGGTCATCGTGAGTCATTTCAATCGCCACCACGCGGGATGGCAGACTGGCTTCCAACAGCACGCCAATCAAGGAAAACAGCGGAGGAAAGACGTCGGTCAGCGCCTCGTGGCGATAGGGCGGAATATCCGCCGTGGTATGCTCAAGGGAAAAGGTCAGCAGGCTACCCGCCATGCCCGCCAGCACTTCATACAGCCGTTCGGGATGGACCTGCGGATGGCGCAGGAAATAATTTAGCAGCGGTTCCGCGCTATTGAGCGCATTTAGCAGCCAAAACAGCGACACATCCGCCACGGCGAAATCCGCCATTCGCGCGTTACTCTCCCGACGCATCGCCATCAGCCGCTGCAGACGAGCGTTAACCTGCCCCGTCAGCCGCTCTACTTGTTGCATCAACCAACGGCTGGACAGCACCTTCAGCAGCGGCGGGATATAATCTTCGTCCAGGGACCAATGGCCCAGGCTGTCGCGACGTAACCTGGCGACGGCGATAGTTTGATAATCGCCGTTGCCGCTCCCCGCCGCGCGCAGCGTCAGTTGCGGAAGCATGACCGCAATCTGTCGGCTATCTTCGCCATAACGGTTGCGCACTTCCCGCCAAGCCAGACGCCAGCGCACCGGGCGCTCTGCGCGCTGTTCCGCCTGCAGGCAGTTGCCGCCGTTCTCATGCTCGTGAGGTAGCGCCAACACCACCACCAGTTCACGGCTTTCCGCCCCCGGTAATACCATCACCGGGGGCAGCGCATCGGTGTTATCGCTGTCGATAAGCGTGCCATCAGCAAAGCGGACATACAGGTGGCTGGCCTTCAGCGTTCCCTGCTTGAGCAGCGCGGCGTCGAACTCCGTGCGGATGATGCCCCAGGGGTTCAGCGCCCCGAGTCGGGCAATACACTCGCCCTGCCAGGCGGCCTGCGTCACCTGCTGTTGAAAATGTTGGGGGGAGATCATCTGACCCCGCCCCCACAGTGGTCGTAATGTCTTCATCGCACCTCCTGTGCGTTACTTTTGCGTCTTTAATAAGGCTTACCGCGCCCCTATGGTGAATGTTCACCACAACGCTGGCCGACGAGCCAAATTCTGAATGACACACAATTTGAATTATTCTTATTGATATT
>CABUCP010000114.1 GCA_902490055.1 uncultured Klebsiella sp.
CTCAAATATGAAACGCTATGCTTGTGGTAATTCATATTATTGAGCCATCATGGCCCCAGAACCGGTACCTAGCCATCGCACTGTTTATCTGCAGCGGCAGGCTGACACAGGATGAGTAGTGTCGCATTCGCCGATTTTCACTTTTTTTATATAACTGTTATCGCCGCCGGGCCGTTTTTCCCAACGGTAGACCGGTCTATCCTCGACGCATTCACACCATGAATCCTCTTTGTAGATCGGAGAACCTATGAAAGCCATTGCCATTACCCAGACCGCCGCTGACGGCAACAACATTCCTTTTTTACATGATATCGATCTGCCTGATCCGCAGGCGCAGGGGCACGATCTGTTGGTCGAGGTCAAAGCCATTTCGGTGAACCCGGTCGACACCAAAGTGCGCGCCGGGTTTAACGCCGATACCCCGCGGGTGCTGGGCTGGGATGCGGTGGGCGTCGTCAAAGCCGTCGGCGATGCGGTAACCCTTTTCACTCCGGGCGATGAAGTATGGTACGCCGGCGCGCTGGGCCGCCCCGGCAGCAATAGCGAACTACAGCTGGTTGATGAACGCATCGTGGCGCTGAAACCGCACTCGCTGGAGAATGCCGCCGCCGCCGCGCTGCCTCTGACCGCCATCACCGCCTGGGAGCTATTGTTCCATCGCCTTGGCGTGCAGGAAGGCGGTAACACCGGCGATACGCTGCTGATCGTCGGCGCGGCGGGCGGCGTTGGGTCCATCCTCACCCAGTTGGCCAGCAAACTCACCAACATGACGGTGATTGGTACCGCATCGCGCCCGGAAAGCCAGAAGTGGGTACGCGAGGCCGGGGCGCATCACGTCATTGACCACAGCAAGCCGCTCAGTAAAGAACTGGCGAAAATCGGCATTCACGCCGTGACCCACGTCGCCAGCCTGACCAATACCGACCAGCACTTTAACGAACTGATCGCCGCGCTCGCCCCTCAGGGTAAGCTGGCGCTGATAGATGACCCGGAGACCCTGGACGTGGTGCCGTTGAAAGCGAAAAGCATTTCACTGCATTGGGAGTTTATGTTCACCCGCTCGATGTTTGAAACCGATGACATGATCGCCCAACATCAGCTACTGACCCGCGTCGCGGCGCTGATTGACGATAACACGCTGCGCACCACGCTCGGCGAACACTACGGCACTATCAATGCCGCCAATCTGCAAAAGGCGCACGCTAAGCTCGAAACCGGTCGTTCGGTCGGCAAAATTGTGCTGGAGGGTTTTTAAATGCACGATGAGGCCATTACGCCGATCGCGCCCTGATATCGTTGGCTCCCCACCCCGTGGGGAGCCCTTTTTTAACCCTTCGAGCTGCTGTTCCCCCATCCTGGCGCAACCAGGCTACGCTTACCCTTGCCGCGCAAAAAACGCTCACCCCCTTCCGCTTGATTTATCACGCTAATGCACAAGAGGTAATGCTATGCAGATCAACGCTATAGGTACGTACTCCGCCAATCAGCCGCTGGAATCGATGGCCATCTCGCGCCGCGATCCCGGCCCGCAGGATGTGCAGATCGCCATTGAATACTGCGGCGTCTGCCACTCCGACCTCCACCAGGCGCGATCGGAGTGGGCCGGGACGCTGTACCCCTGCGTGCCGGGCCATGAAATAGTGGGCCGGGTCACCGCGGTCGGCAACGCCGTCTCGCGCTACGCCGTGGGCGATCTGGTGGGCGTCGGCTGTATGGTCGATAGCTGTAAACAGTGCGAGGAGTGCGCAGAAGGGCTGGAAAACTACTGCGATCATATGGTGCTGACCTATAACGGGCCGACCCAGGACCCGCCGGGCCATACGCTGGGCGGCTATTCGCAGCAGATCGTGGTCAATGAACGCTACGTACTGCGGGTAAACCATCCCGAAGCGCAGCTCGCCGCCGTCGCGCCGCTGCTGTGCGCCGGGATCACCACCTACTCACCGCTGCGCCACTGGCACGCCGGGCCGGGCAAAAAAGTCGGCGTCGTCGGCATCGGCGGGTTGGGGCATATGGGGATCAAGTTGGCTCACGCCATGGGAGCCCACGTGGTGGCCTTTACCACCTCGGAATCCAAGCGCGACGCGGCCAGAGCGCTGGGCGCGGATGACGTTGTAGTATCGCGCAACGAAGACGAAATGGCGGCCCACGTCAAAAGCTTCGATTTCATCCTCAACACCGTGGCGGCGCCGCACAATCTCGATGCCTTCACCACGCTGCTAAAACGCGATGGCACTATGACGCTGGTTGGCGCCCCGGCCACGCCGCATCCGTCGCCGGAAGTGTTCAATCTGATTTTCCGTCGCCGCTCGATTGCCGGTTCGATGATCGGCGGTATCCCGGAAACCCAGGAGATGCTCGACTTCTGCGCCGAACACGGCATCGTCGCCGATATCGAGCTTATTCACGCCGATCAGATCAACGAAGCCTGGGAAAGAATGGTCAAGGGCGACGTGAAATATCGCTTCGTGATCGACAGTTCGACCCTCGCCGGCTAAACGCCGCGGCGGAAAGTCCGCCGCCACTCCGTTGGGCTGACGCCAAAGCGCGCTTTAAACTGCTGGCGCCAGGTCACCGCGGAGAGATAGCCCACCGCTTCCGCCACCTGCTCGACCGGCAAATCCCCCGCCTCGAGCAGGCTCTGGCTGCGGCGCAGACGTTCGGCGGTCAACCAGTCGGCGATGCTCATCCCTGTCGCCCGGGCGAAGTGACGGGTCAGGGTACGGCGGCTCATTGCCACCACTTCGGCCAGCGAATCAAGATTATGCGGCTCGGTAATATGTTGCTGCAGATAATCCAGCAGGCAGTTAATCCGCGCATCGCGGGTATTGCGCGGTACCGGCTGGGCGATGAACTGCGCCTGGCCGCCCTCGCGGTGCGGCGGAACAATCATCCGCCGGGCAATCTGATTAGCGGCGAGGCTGCCAAAACGCTGGCGGATGATATACAGGCAGCAGTCGAGCGCCGCCGCGGTGCCCGCCGAGGTAATTATCCGCTGATCATCGACGTACAGAGCGTTGATATCGAGCTGCACCTGCGGAAACAGGCGCTGGAAATCCTGTTCGAACTCCCAGTGGGTCGCCGCCCGCTTGCCGTCCAGCAGCCCGGCGTAACCGAGGACAAACGCGCCGAGACACAGGCCGACGATTTCCGCGCCGTTCTCATGCGCCCGCCCCAGGCTCGCGATCAGCGCCTGCGGCGGACGCTGGTTGACCTCGCCCCAGTAGGGCACTACCACGATATCCGCCTGTTCCATCGCGGCAAAATCGCCGCTGGCGTATAGCGCAAAGCCGTCGCGGGCGCTGAGCAATCCCGGGCGCTCGGCGCATATTTGCAGATTAAAGCGTTTGGTTTCAGAGACCGTATCGCCAAACAGCATGCAGGGGACGGAGTAGTGAAACGGGCTAAAGCCCTCAACGGCGACAATCGCCACTTCGGTTAATTTCATCATCCCTTCCCCTTGAGCAGGTTAATAAACGACGGTTTCCCCATCCTGCGGAATACTGACCACCCCGGCAATCTGGTTATCCGCCACATACTGGCGCATCTCTTCACGACTCACCAGGCAGTGGTTAACCGCCTCAAGGTGGATAGCCATGATTTTCGCTTCCGGCAGGGCGAAGTGCGTTTTCAGCAGGTCCTCTTTGCCCATGATGATCGGGCCAAAGCCGATAACGTGGGCGTAGCCGGCGTTCAGCACCACCACATCCGGGCGCAGCTTCAGCATGTCGGCTTCAATCTCATCGCGCCAGATGGTATCGCCAACCAGCCACAGCGTCTTCTCCTGCGGATGACGGAACACCACGCCGCAGGCCTCGCCCAGACGCTCGGCCATCGCCGGAACCGCGTAGGTGCGGTCGCTGCCGTGCTGACCGGAGGTCGTTTTTTGCAGGCTCACGCCGGCAAATTCGCTATCTGGCGAAAGCAGGCGAATATCCTGGAATCCCTGGCTGCGCAGCAGCGCGCCGTCGGCCTCATGCTGGACGAAAACCGGCAGGGCTTTCGGGATCGCGGCGATCGCCGCTTCGTCCCAATGATCCTCGTGGGTGTGGGTAACAATGACCGCATCGACGTCGACAATTTTATCGCGGGAAAACGGCAGCGCCACCAGCGGATTACGTAATTCGCTGCGCGCGGTTCCCGGGAAGCCCGGCCAGGCGTCTTTGTCCGCCAGCATCGGGTCAATCAGGAATTTTTTACCTGCGTATTTAATAATCTGTGTGGCATTACGGATATGAGTGATGTTCATTTTAGCGTTCCTCTGTGGGGCAATCTGACGAACATCGTACTGAGTACCAGCCTGGCGCAATATGGGCATTTGGGCAATGATCGATGAAATCGGGCCAACCTGCGACGGTTGCCATTCGCCGCCGGCTATGTTGTTCTGAAAGCTCAATTTTCGAAGGAGTGGCAGGATGAAAAAGAAACTGACCGCCGCCGATATGCATAACCCGCAGGTCATCGCCGAGACGCCGTGGTTCAGCATGCGCAAGGTAGGTATTGATGTCGCCCCCGGCGAGCGCCGCGATTTTTATTCCATCCACTATCCGCGCCCGGCGGTCGGAATTGTGGCGCTTCAGGATGATAAAGTACTGCTGATTCGCCATTACCGCTATCTGATCGATCAGGTGGTGTGGGCTATCCCGTCAGGCGGCGTCGATGAAGGTGAAGACCCCGGCGTCGCCGCGCTGCGCGAACTGCGCGAAGAGACCGGCTGGCAGGCGCAACGCGCTGAGGAAATCATCCGCTACAACCCGTCATACGGGAGCAGCGACCAGCTGTTTATTACCTGGCTGGCTACCGATTTGAGCTGGGTTGGAATGGATGCGGATCAGGACGAAGTGATGGAAACCGGCTGGTTTACCTTCGATGAGATAAACCAGCTGATCGCCCGTGGCGAAATGCCGGATGGGCTGTCACTGGTGCCGCTGCTGCACCTGATGGCGCAGCGAAGGGCTTAGCGTAGATGATTACCAGCCCGGTACCGCGCCGCCGTTGAAGATCGTGTCTGCCGCCTTCGCCACTTCCGGCGACTGGTATGACTGCATAAACTCCTTCACGTTTTCGGCGTCTTTATTGTCTTCACGCGCCACAATGATGTTCACGTACGGCGAGTTTTTGTCTTCAATAAAGATGCCGTCGCGCACCGGCGATAACCCGGTTTGCTGCAGGTAGGTGGTACTGATAATGGCAACATCGACCTTCGGATCGTCAAGCACCCGCGGCAGCTGCGCGCCTTCCAGCTCCATGATTTTCAGGTTGCGCGGGTTGCTGGTGATATCCACCGCCGTCGGCAGCAGGCCGGTGCCCGCTTTGAGGGTAATCAGCTGCTCTTTTTGCAATAACAATAGCGCGCGGCCGAGGTTGGTCGGGTCGTTGGGAATGGCGATAGTCGCGCCGTCTTTAATATCAGCGGCCGATTTAATCTTGCGTGAGTACCCCGCCATCGGGAAGACAAAGGTATTACCGATAGCCACCAGATGGTAGCCGTGCGCGTTGTTGTCCTGTTGCAAATAGGGACGATGCTGGAAAACGTTGGCATCCAGCTCCCCGGCATTGGTGGCATCATTCGGCAGCAGCGAACCGCTGAAGCCCACCAGTTCGACGTCGAGGCCATATTTTTCCTTCGCCACCTTCTTCGCCACTTCCGCCACATCCTGTTCCGCGCCGTTAATTACCCCGACTTTTATGTGTTTGGCATTGTCGTTCTTCTGGTCGCAGCCCGCTAACAGCAGGCCCGCCAGCATCACCGCCGCCGCCGTGCGTAAACGCAATTTCATCATCAGTACCCCGTCAGTCCATGGAAAATCATTATTATTTTTCGTACAAAACTATAACGATTTTGTGCGCGATTTTTAAACACGAAAAGGTATCAATAAGATGAAAATCGTCTAAACGCCTCCCCGGTAGCGCTTACGCTTACCGGGGCTACCGACCGGATACCCAACCGTAGCCGGAAATACGCTTAACTCAGGTCGACGTTTTTACTGGCGAATAGCCAGGTGAGGACAAAACCACATAGATACGAAACCGCCAGGCCGCCGGCGTATACCGCCATCCCGGCGTAAATTCCGCTGCCGGAGGTCATCAGCGGCAGCGCCACCAGCCCGGACGGGCCAAACACCGTATTCAGGCCGACCGGCAGCCCCAGCCAGGCAATCAGGCCCACGAAGAAACCGCCGCAGGCGCCGCCGATACAGGCGGTGATAAACGGCTTCATGCGCGGCAGAGTCACGCCGTAAATCAACGGCTCGCCAATCCCGAGGAAGCCCGGAATAATCGCCCCTTTGATCTGCGTTCGCAGCAGCGAGTCACGCTTCGCGCGCCAGAACAGCGCCAGCGCCGCCCCTACCTGCCCGGCCCCGGCCATCGCCAGAATCGGGAATAACGAGTTAAAGCCCTGCGCATCGACCAGCGCAAAATAGACCGGGACAAACCCCTGATGCACGCCGAACATCACCGCCAGCAGGAATAGACCGGCCAGCACCGCCGAGCCAAACGGGTTGCCGTTAAGATGCAGGAATAACCACGACATTCCGGTAAACAGCCAGCCGCCAATCGGCATGATCACCGTAAAGGTCACCGCGCCCATAATCAGCAGCGTCACCGCCGAGGTGAGGATCATATCGAGGTTAGCGGGCATTATCCGCCGTACCTGGCGCTCTACCCACGCGCCAAGCATCGAGGCGATCAGCACGCCGATAATATTGCCGCGCGGGTCGATACCGTGGCCGAAAAAGGTCGAAATTCCGGCATAGAAACCGCTGGTCGCTTCCGGGTTGTAGCCCAGCACGAACAGCGAGGCGATAATCGCGCCGTTCACGCCCGAACCGCCGAAGGCTTTCTGAGCGTTATAGCCAATCAGGATACTCAGGAAGGTAAACATCCCTTTGCTGAATACCTTCATATAGCCAATCAGCGCCACCAGGCTGGCGTTAGGATGCGCGTTCTCCAGCACGAAGATTTGTTCCGCTAGCGTGGCGAAGCCTAACAACAGCCCGACGGCGATAAAACCGGGGATCAGCGGCGTAAAAATGGTGGCGAACTTCGCGAGAAACTTCTGTACTCCGCTGGTCTGCTTACTCTTTAGCGCCTGCTTTTTCTCTGCCGCCACGTCCGCCAGCGAGGCGGCGGCCTGCGGCGCCTCTTCCATCAGGCCGTTCATCATTTCCGCCGCGGTTTGCGCCTTTCCGGGGCCCAATACCACCTGGAACTGTTCATCGCTGACGATAACCCCCATCACGCCGTCAATCTGGCGGATGGCGGCGCTATCGGCCAGCCCCTCATCGCGCAGGGTCAAGCGCAGGCGCGTCATGCAGTTACCCGCCTGCGCCACATTTGCGGCCCCGCCTACGTGGGCAAGGATCCGCGCTATCATCTCTTTAGTTATTTTTGCCATTGCCTGTTACCTGTCTGTCGGCGCTCAGGTGTTGCTTAGCGCCTTGCGGATATAACCGTTGTTTTTCGCCAGCAGCGACTGCGCTTCTGCGGCGCTTAAGTCAGCCAACACCATCACAATCGCCGTCTTACAGTGGCGTCCGCAGGCATCCAGCGCATTCTGCGCGGTAGCGCGATCGCAGTCGGTTGCTTCCATCACGATAGACACCTGGCGCTCGATTAGCTTGGCGTTGGTCGCTTCGACATCAACCATCAGGTTGCTGTAGACCTTGCCGACGCGGATCATCGCACCGGTGGAAATCATGTTCAGCACCAGCTTCTGCGCGGTGCCGGCTTTCAGGCGGGTCGAACCGGTGACCACTTCCGGGCCGACCACCGGGGTAATCGCCACGTCCGCCAGTTGCGCCATTTCACCGTGCGGGTTACAGCTCACGATAGCCACAAACGCATTCTGGCTATGGGCGTATTCCATCGCGCCAATCACATACGGCGTGCGTCCGCTGGCCGCCAGCCCCACCAGCACATCGCGATTGCTTAAGTTAAGATTCTGCAGATCCATCGCCCCCTGCGCTTTATTGTCTTCTACGTTTTCTACGGCGCTCAGAATCGCTTTATGTCCGCCGGCGATAATCCCGACGACCTGCTCCGGGCGGGTGCCAAAGGTTGGCGGGCATTCGCTGGCATCAAGGATGCCCAAACGCCCTGACGTCCCGGCGCCGATGTAAATCAGCCGTCCGCCGGCCTCCAGCGCCGCCGCGACCTTATCCACCACCTGGGCAATCTGCGGCAAATAAGGCGTAATGGCGTGCGCCACCTGCCGATCTTCCTGATTTATCACCGTCAGCATGTCGACGGTGGACAGGGTGTCAATGTTGGCGCTGTTGGCGTTGCGCCGCTCGGTCAGCAATTTGCTCAGGTCGATACTCATAGAAACCTCGTTATTCTCAGTTGCGCGCAGTATAAGGAATTATTTATTCC
>CABUCP010000115.1 GCA_902490055.1 uncultured Klebsiella sp.
TGCTGTCGAAGGTCAAATCAACGTTCAGTTTACCTTCGCCGGTCAGCGTATTATCGACCTGGAAAGCGACGCGCGGTTTCAGGGCTTTCATCCGTTCATCAAAGTTATCAATATCGATTTCAAGGAACTTGCGCTCTTCGACCGCCGGCTGATTATCAACCGGCTTACCGACCAGATCCGCCATTACGCCCATCACAAACGGAAGCTGAATTTTGCGTTCCGCACCATAAATCTCTACGTCGTACTCGATCTGTACACGGGGCGCGCGGTTGCGTGCGATAAATTTCTGCCCACTTTTACTAGTTGCCATGATGTTCTCCATCGAAGATGCGCGGTAAAGGTTGAGCGCCAGACCTTATGCCTGTCGCGATAATGTCCGGACGCGTCAGTCGCGACGTCCAAAAATGTTTTCCAGTTGATGAACGCCGTCCGGCGCTAAATCGCGGATGATGTCCATAAAATCCAGTTCAATTAGCCGCTGCACGCGTTCAATCATCAGCGGCGCGGGATGACTCGGTTCATGCTGCGCAAAGTACTGCTTCACTTTTTCCAGCATCTGCTGCGCCTCAGTGCGACTGTTGATTTGCGCGCTGCGCCAGTCAACGGCAGACGGCGGCGTCGCGCCGGGGGTAGCTTGATGTTCACTCACGGCACTCTCCTCGCGGGACGCGTGAAAGGTCGATATATCGGTCGCCTGACAGGCGCCGGCGACCAGACCGACGGTCTTTTGCAGTTGCTCCATCTCCGGTACGCCGCTTTCGCCGAGACGCTCGCTTAATATTTCGCGAATGGTTTGCAGCCGCTGATGAATGGCGAGGATAGCGTCAATGCCCGGCTGTCCGCCGCGCGCCAATTCATCAATCAGCCGCGAGCGACCGCCGGGATAATCGGCGCATTCTGTTTTACTACCATCGAGCAGCGCCTGCGCATCGCGCAACAGCAGATCGTCGCCGTTGCTGCGTAACAAAATGGTGTTACGTAGCGCGCTGGTCAGCGCCGATTTATCGCTTAGCCCCGCCAGCGCGTTGATGCGGTAAAACGGGTCGGTTTCCCCAAACTCTTCCAGTAGCGGATACATTGGCTGCCAGTACAGCGACAGCGCCTGCTGGACCAGCAGCAGGCCATCGGCGTAGCCGACCAGGCCGCGGCGCTTGGTCCACGCCTGGGTCAGCGCCAGCATGACGCGTAAATCTTTGGTGCGACTGAGTAAGCCAACCGCCAGTTTTTCTACCGTCGTCCAGTCGGCGGGTTCCGCCGGGATAATGGTATCGCCGAATTGTTGCTCAGCTTTGCCCTGCATCGCCTGTTCCATTGCCTGAAAATCGGCATCGTATTCCAGGTTGTCGCCGCACGGTTGCTCTACGGTGACCGGAGCGAGAAAGTCATCAATATTCATTGCCTACCTGCTTATTCAAACATCGGCGGATACAGGCCGTGACGGCCGGGTCTTGCGCCGCCGGCGGGGTCGAACAGCAGCGTGAATAGCTGGCCGGTCAGATTCCCGCTATGGACGTGGGTATAGAGCGGATAACCATCGGCGCGATTGGTCCACCAGAAACTGGTCTGCCGCTGCGGATCAAAGCAATCCGCCGCTTGCTGCCAGCCGATAGCGCCTGGCCCATCCTGCTGATAGCCAATTACGTCAAGAATTTCTGAGCGTTTTTCCACTTCGGCCATGTTTGGCGCCGGAATGGCCAACAGCGCCTGATCTAACTGCTCGGCGGAGAAACCGTTACGTACCGCGTGCAGCAGCGTTCTGCCTACCTGCTGATACCACTCTCCGGCCTGGGTCAGGATTGACGGCGTCCACTCCAGCGGATTAAAGGCCACCTGCGCGCAGATGGGATACTGGCGGCCCACCCGATCGCGACCGGGGATCAAACACCCCATTTGCACCATCTGGCCGCTTAACATCGGCGGGACGACAAAATTCCAGACCGGCGCATTGCTGAACTGACGTTCGCCGCTGCGCTGCTCTTCCTGTTGCCAGGCAAGCAGACCGACCTGAAACCATTGCGACCACTGGCGAACCAGGATATCCGGAAATCGACGTTGTAAAAAATCGCCGGTACTGGGAAGTTTCCCGTACCAGCTCATCGCAGCGGAGTGAGTCATTCGGCTTTCCTTGCGGTTATGGACATGAGAAACGGGGAAGCTGGAACGGGTTGCGAATACTGTTCGGCGCAAACTCCAGCGTGACCTGGTGGCCATCGACGTTAAACGTCGCCTGGCGGCTTAAACTGCTGCTGCCTGGGGCGGTGCGCGCTTTATCGAAAAAGCGGTTCAACGCCCACGAGCCGCTGGTAACCAGCGTCGCGGTCGTACCATTGGCCAGCCCCAGCTGCATGCGCACCTGATTGGTTCCACCCGGCCCCGGCCAGTTCATCATCTGCACGGCCTGCGGGCCGTGGCTATAGCGTAGCTGTTGGCCATCGACATCCAACGTCAGGTTAAGGATCTGGTTGTCCATACTGATGGTGCGGACCGTGACTTTAAATGACGGCGTGGTCGCGCCGTTGGCAAAGAACGCATCGCGAATCGACTGCGCCTGCTGGAAAGGCCTCAACACGCCTTCGCTTCCCGGCAGCGTTTTACCGTCGATACCGGGCATAAAGCGCCAGCTGGAGTGCGTGGTGTCGACTTTATTGGTCAGGTTGTCGCGGAAGAAGACGTCCATCATGCCGGTGCCAGGCGCAAACATTCGCGCCAGATCGTCAGGAGTCACCTCGCTTCTGGCGCCACGAACCAGCGGATAGCGCCCGGCGATGGCCTGGCGGCAAAAACCGCCGACTTCGACGTTGATCCTTTTGCGCACGTTGTCGAGATCGCGACGCTGGGTATCACTGCTCGCGCCAACCGCCATCTTACTGAACATGGTTTGTAGCCCGCCGGGTAAACGGCCGGCGCTGGCCTGCAAACGGCTGATGGCATCGCCGCCCGGCGGCTGCATGCCGCTGTTGGTGGCGCCCTGTACCGCAGTCAGGTAGCGATAAAGCTCATCGATCTGTTTGAGAAAATCATCAAACACAATCGTCTTACCGCCCTTTTCCAGCGGCTGCGCCAGCTCTATCAGCGGCGCGTAATGTTCGGTGACCAACTGTTCCGGCGTCTGACTAATCGCCGCGCCTTGGGTCGCGCCGCCGTCTTCACGGCGGAATAGCGCCTCCAGAGTGTGGGTGGCGCGGTTGCCCGGTTCAGCGTTGCTTTCACTTTTATCGGTATCCGGTTCAGCGCGCGCCAGATTCAGCACGGTACTCAGACTGACCACCAACCGGCGTAACGGTGAGTTGCTGGCGGAAAGCAAACGCGCGGTGTTGATCCGCGACGATAAATCGGCGCTGTTGTTGAGCTGAATATCGGCAAGGAAGCGATCCCAGTTGGCGATAAAATCACGGGTGTACAGCAGGCGTACGGCGTTATCGGTTTGCTGTTTGTCTTCCTGCGCGCCAGCGGCGCCCAGAACCCAGAGATCATCGTCATGCAGCGCGCTGGTGACGTTATCAATCTGTTTATTGAAAACCTGCCAGTAACCGTCCGGCGTATACAAACCGGGAACCCCTTCGGAGAGCGGCGTGCCGCTTTTACGCGAGAATACCAGTTCGCTCTGCGGGCCGCCGAGCGTGGCCAGCGATACCGGCTTAAGGTTATCGTCGTGTTCCAGCAGGCGCTTCAGGCGACCGTACACCCGCGAGGACAGCGGTTGCTGATTGATTAACGCCCGTTCGCGGGCAATCAGCGCATCGTCTTTCGCATACGGCGAGGATTGAATCTGCGGTTCCAGCAGCTGTACCAGGTGGCCTTCTAGCTGTCGCAGCTGTGCCTGAGTGACGTTCTGCGGTAGGTTGCGCTGCAGATTGAGCATCACCCAGGAGAGCAGGAATTTACCGTCGTACTGTTTAGGCTGATACAGCATTTGATAGGCTTTCAATGCCTCATAGCTGTATTCGGCATCGCTACCGTTATCGTTACGCAGCCAGGTGGTGATACGCATGGCGACATCGGGTAGCAATATTTGCTGCAGCGTTTTCTGATACAGCGCCTGTGACGCATCGCTCACATCATTACCGCGATACAGCCCCATGCGTCGGCTGAGCGGCGGGTCATTGACGTCAAAATCAGCGCTTTTCGGAAGCTCCAGCAAGCCATTGAGCAGCGGCAGCATGGCGAACAGATCGCGCTGAGCCGGATTTTGCAACGCTTTACTCTGCTGTTCAACCTGCGGCACCTTCGCCGACACGGCTTGCAGGTAGGCTTTGTTTTTGCCGTAGCTGGTTAACCACAGCGCGCCTAGCACCACTAACAGCGCGGCAAGTACCGCATAACCAGCCCAAATCGCCGCGCGGTTACGCAATTCCCACCAGCGGTTCTGTCCGGCGATACCGGCTTCCTGGAAAATGACGTTTTGCAGCAGGTTTTTGATGAAGTAACTTTTACCTTTGGCGCCGGGGATTGGCGCTTCTTTGCTGACCGAATCCCAGTCGTCGTTCTCGCTACCCTGCGGCAGCGACAGCGCGCGGTTAAGTTCGCCCATCACCCGATCAAACGGCAGCCCTTCCTGGGTGCCGCTGGCGAAGTAAATGCCGCGCGGCGAAAATTCGGTTTCAAAATTCGATCGGGCAAAGACGGTACTGAGATAATCCGCTAGCAGCGGACGCAGCGCGGCGAACTCCTGTGGGAATAGCCAGGCTTCGGCGCGGGTTTTAGCGTCATGTTCGCGCAGCATGGTATCCGGCAGGCCGGCATCAAGCCGCTGCTGCAGCAAGGCGAACTCCTGCGTGAAGCTGCCCATCAGATCGAAGTCGGCGAGGCTCGCCTGCTCCCACGGGAATGTGAAGCCCCAGATTTGATCGCGCTGCGTTTTGTCATATTCGGCAAACCAGGCGCGGAAACCTTTGAGCAGGTCGGCTTTTGTTACCAGGACATACACCGGGAAACGAATGCCTAACTGTTCATTAAGCTCAGAAAGACGCTGGCGCAGATTGACCGCCTGTTGGCGCGAGGCTTCCGTTGATTGGGTTAGCAGGTCGGCAACGCTAATCGTCACGACTACACCATTAATTGGCTGGCGACGGCGGTATTTACGTAACAGACCGATAAACTTCAACCATTCGCTGGCATCCTGCGCCTGCTCACTCTCCTGAGTGGTATAGCGACCGGCGGTATCCAGCAGCACGGCCTCGTTGGTAAACCACCAGTCACAGTTTCGCGTCCCGCCAATCCCGCGTAGCGCGGTTTTACCAAAACGATCGGCCAGCGGGAACTGCAGCCCGGAGTTAGCTAACGCGGTAGTTTTTCCCGACCCCGGGGCGCCAATAATCACGTACCACGGCAGTTGATAGAGATATTGCGTGCTGAACCGCTGGGTCCACTGCGCATGCGCATGACCGGTTTTGCTAAAGTGCGCTTTTTTCAGCATCTGCGCCGCTTCATCAAAGCGTTCGGCAAGGATCTGATCTTCGCTGTTCAGGCGCTGCTGCGGATCGTTACCCTGCGGCTCTTCCTTCAGGTTATCCATCAGCTTACGGTTAAGCCAGGCGTTGTACAGCCGCGGCAGAATATGGCTTTGCGCCCAGATGAGGTACACCAGCGCGATGGAGATAATGCGGTTTTGTTCCGATTCCAGCGGGCGGGTATCCACAATCGACAGCAGCGGGCCAATCATCCAGATAACGGCAGCCACCGCCGTCGCGCCGAGAAAACCCCATAGCAGCCGGTTGGTCAGTATGGAAAGCAGAAGTGTCAGCATCCTTAATTTCCTTGGGGCAATCCGTTCAACTCAGCCCGGGTATTATCGGGCGACACCAGCAGAGTGATTTCCACACGGCGGTTACGGGCACGGTTCTCAGGAGTAGTATTCGGCGCTATCGGGTTCATTTCTCCCCGCCCTTCGGCTTTCACGCGTTCAGGCTGCGCCAGGTGTTTTTGCAGTTGTTTCTGTACCGAACGCGCGCGTTCCAGCGACAGTTCATAGTTCGAGGCAAAGCGCGCGCTGCGGATAGGTACGTTGTCGCTGTAGCCGACGACGAGGATTCGACCACTAACGTTGTTCATCGCCTGGGCAATACGGTCAATCACCGGATCGTAACGATCGCGCACGACCGTTGATGCTGAGGCAAACAGCCCGTCGCCTTTCAAAATGACCACGCTACGGTCGGCTTCATCGCGCACGGCAACCAGCCCTTCAGCGATTTCAGGCCGCAGGAAACCCCGCAGGTTAAGTACCGCCGGCAGTTTTTCCGCCGGTTGGGCGATTGCCGCTTCCGGTAGCGGAGTTTGGTAGATTTTCGCCAGCACCGGATTCGTGGCATCACCCAGGCGCCAGTTAAGAATGATGTAGAACAAGCAGGCGGCGAAACCGGCTAACGCGACGCAGGCCCACAGCGGCACCACCGGGCGCCACAGTTTTCGCAGCACCGGGCGATCTTCGCCGTGGGCGGATAACGGCGGCGCATAACCGCCGCGGACGCTGCAAATCATCTGCCACAGACGCTGTTTGATGGTTTCCAGCTGCGTACGGCCGTTATCCATGACCCGATAGCGCCCTTCAAAACCAAGCAACAAACAATAGTTAATCAGCTCCAGCAGATTGATGTGCTCGCGCGGGTTTTGCGACAGGCGCGCCAGCAGTTGGAAAAACTTCTCGCCGCCCCAGGTTTCATTGTGAAAGGTCACCAGCAGGCCGCTTCCCGACCACACGCCAGTGCTGCCCCACGGCGTTAATGCCGCCGCCTCATCCAACGCGGTGCACAGGCAATAACGCGCGCCGACGATCACCTCGTAGGGCAGCCCCGCCTGCTGGCCACGCACCTCAAAGCGGCGGATTTCGTCGATCAAACGCTGGCGCAAACCGGCCTGATCGTCATGGGAAACCGAATGGCGGATTTGCGGGATCGCATTAAGCAATGGGTTGGCGGCCGTCACCAGGGGATTGTTGCCGCGTACGCCATGGCTGGCGGCGGCCTGTTGTTCCTGCATCATGAACGCTCGCTTTCTTATTCTGACGGACTACGGATAGCCCAAAATTCCATATCCAACCCGGGGAACTCGCCTGCCAAATGCAGCGCGAAAGCGCCGGATTTTTCCATTTCGCGCCACAATTCGCCGCCCTTCTCGACTTCGAAGTAGTTATAACCGGCATGCCACGGGATTTGCGGCGGCGCGGCGGGCATGGCGCGCAGGATCAGGCCCGGTAGCTGTAGCTGCACCAGATCGCGAATTTTGCTCACCGGGGCGACTTTCATCTGCGCCGGGAAATGGGTCTGCAGTACGTCGCCTGGCACGCTGGCTTTCACCGCCAGCACGAAGCCGAATTCGCGCACCATGCTGCTTTCCGGCACGGTGGCGATGTTCAGCCCGTGTGAGCGTTCGATCAGCGGTAGCTGAATGGCGTTGTCTTCCATCACCTGCGATAACCCCTGACGCAGCAGGAGCATCAGTTTGCCAAAGCAACTGGCGAGATCATCGTGGTCGTAAACCGGCAGCGTCGCCTCCGGACTGCGCTGCGCAGTCCAGGTGGTGAGCTCCGCGGCAAACGGCAGCCAGCTGTTCCACAGCGATTCAGGATGAACCAACGGCTGCGTTTTCAGATGTGCGAGATGGCCGAAGTGACGGTTCACCAACGCCAGCAGTGTGAATTCAATTAATTCGGAAGTATTAAAGCGCCCCGGCTGACGCAACCGACTGCCAATTTGTTGGCTGCGCTGCGCCAGCAGGCCGTGCAAATCGTTAATCATTGCGTAAATCAGCGGGTGATTAATGCCATTGAGCATCGGCGGGATGTAGCCGTTATCCAGTCGCACGGCGTTATCATTGCGCTTCTCCGCGATGAAGGCCACGCCGATCGCCGTCCACTCGGCGGTCAGATCCTTTTCCAGCATTAGAGTCAGGCGCGGACGGGCGAATTGCACGGTGGCATCGCCGACAGATAGCGCATTGTCATCCTCGACATCCTGTTCAAAGGCGGTAAAACGGGCGAGTGAATCTTTCTCTTCACTAAAGATGACTTCTTCGCGTCCACCGCGGCGTACCGGCAAGGCGAGGACGACTTTTTCTGCCGAAATGTTATCCGATACCTGCAATGGCGCCGGCCCCTGCCGTGCATCGCGAAACTGGAAGAAGGTGCCGTCGGGCAGCAAACCGCTGGCGTAACTCAGCGCAATGCACCCCTGACGCAACATCGCATCATCGAGTTCAATGTCGAGAAAACCCCACAACCAGGAGCGCTGTAATCCGCCCCATTCGCGAATTTGCGTGTGCAGGTAGCTTTCCGCCCGCTGAAAGTGATGCGGACGCAAAAACATCCCCTCGGTCCAGACCACTTTTTCTGCTTTATTCATACAA
>CABUCP010000116.1 GCA_902490055.1 uncultured Klebsiella sp.
ACGAAAAGGCGGTTGTTTTTCAACAACCGCTATATTTATAGATAACGGCCAAAAATAATTAATTTATTGACCAGGCAATAGCGCCGCGACAATAGGTAGTATTCACCTGGTAATTATCTTCCAGCACAACAATATCAGCGTCGAATCCGCGTTGTAATATCCCTTTTCTATTATCAAAGCCTAATAGCCGCGCTGGGTTAATGGTGCAGGATTTTAAGGCCGCGCTAAATGGCACCATGGCTCTCTCCACCATATTATATAACCCGCGATTAAGCTGGAGCGTACTGCCGACCAGGACGCCGTTGTCGCGACGGGTTGCGCCGTCGTCGCCCAACACCATCGGTTCGCCGCCGAACATATAGCGGCCTGGTGGGCAGCCTTTAGATTTCATGGAGTCGCTTATCATGATGATGTCATTATCGTTTTTACTGCGATACAGATGAGCGGCGGAGACCAGGCTTACGAAAATACCGTCGGCAATCACCTCGCCGTACAGGCCGTCAAGGTTCAGCGCCGCGCCCAGCAGCCCGGGCTGGCGGTTGACGTACTTCGCCATGCCGTTATACACGTGGGTGACATTTTTGGCGCCATTGGCGACCGCCGCCAGCGCTTGTTCAAAAGACGCATCCGAATGGCCCATATTGACAGCAATGCCTTTTTGCGCGCAGTAGCGGGTGAGCGCAAACTGGTGGTCCTCTTCCGGGGCCATCGTGATGGCGATAATGCGTTCGCGTGCCGCCTTTTCGAAAGCCTGGAATTGCGCGACATCGGCGGGACGGATCTGTTTTTCCGGCTGCGCGCCGCGATAGAGTTGGCTCAGAAAGGGGCCCTCGAGGTGGATACCAAGGATTTCCGCGCCGCTATAGCCTTCGTCCATCACGCGGGATATGTTGTCCAGCGCCGCCAGCAGGGTGGCGTTTTCATCGGTGACGGTTGTGGGGCAAAAGGCGGTGACGCCTTCTTCCGGCAGGCGGGAGGTCCAGCGGCGTAGCCCCTGCGGGTCGTTTTCGTTGGTATCGTAATCCCAGGCGCCGTGCGCGTGGCTATCTATCAGGCCGGGAATAATGCGTCGGGAGCCATAATCCTTATCCACCTTGGGACTTAACCCGGGGGTAATTTCGCTGATAAGCCCGTTCTCAATTGTGATGTGCGCCGGATAAAAACCGCCGGCGAGCCACACGCGTTCGCTCTGGATCTTCATGTGCTTACCTCTATGCGCTAATCAACGATGCCGCTTCGCGGTCGCAGATGATAGTGACGTCCGCGTGCATCAATAAGAATGAGGCCGGGAACAGCGGATCAATGCGGGTGCACTGGTGTAACTGCCTGATGACCTCGGCCTTTGATTTACCGTTAGCTATCAGCACGATCTCCTCGCTGCGCAATATCGTTCCCATACCCAGCGTAATGGCCTGCTGCGGCACCTCTTCCTTGCTGGCGAAGAAGCGGGCATTCGCCGCAATAGTCTCTGCATTGAGATCGATAAGATGGCATACCGGGCTATGGGTCATCTGCGGTTCATTGAAGCCGATGTGGCCATCGTGGCCAATGCCGAGCACGGTGATATCGAAATCGCCATGGCTTTGAATAAGACGCTCGTAGCGGGCGCATTCGGCATTGAGATCCTGCGCTAATACGTCCGGGACGAAGGTGTTTTCACCAGGGATATTGGCATGTTGGTAAAAATGCTGTTGCAGGAAATAATAATAACTTTGCGGATCGTCTTTAGGCAGCGGGATATACTCATCGATATTAAATGAGAAGGCGCAGGAGAAATCAGCGGCGCCGCTTTTCGCCATTTTACTCATTTCGGCGAGCAGGCCAACGGGCGTTCCGCCGGTCGGTAACGCCATGACTAAATCCGGCTTTTTATTCAGCGCAAGGGCAATACGTTCAGCGGCCAGTGCGCTCATTTCTTCGTAGGTGTCGGTAATAATAAAGTTCAACATGTTAATCCTTAACCGCCAATGGTGGCTTTTAGTCCAATATCTTCAGCGTATTGTTTAATTTGTTCTGTTACTTCGCGCTGGCATGCCGGGATGTTGTTCAGCAAATAGGGCATACCGAGCTTTTGATATTTCCCGATGCCATAAATATGGTATTCAAGAATATCAACCTGCAATACCGCCGGGCCAAGTTTGCTGATGAAGTCGAGGCGTTGGCGGATATCTTGCGGATCGTCGTTGCGTGTTGGCACGATCACCATCCGTGCGAGGATCGGTTTGCCCATTGAGGCGATCGCTTTGGCATTTTCGAGGATCCGGCGGTTGTCGACGCCGGTGCAGGCGAGATGCGTCTCGCGGTCGAACGCTTTAAAGTCGTAAGAGATCAGATCGACGGCTTCAATCAGCGGACGCAGTTTTTCCCAACGGATATTGCCCGCGGTATCCAGACATACGTGTACGCCCTGTGCTTTTAATAGCTGCGCCGTCTCCTTGACGAACTCCGCCTGCAGCGCTGGCTCGCCGCCGGAAAAGGTCACGCCGCCTGCGCTTGAGTCATAAAACGTTTTGTCGCGCAGCAGTAATTCCGCCAGCTGGTGGGAGGTCATCTCCTTGCCAACGAGTTCATAGCCGTCGTAGGGACAGAGATCGACCATCTCCAGCAGGTTAGTGCAATTCTTGCGGTCAATGTTGACGCCATTACCTGGCGCGGCAAGGGTAATGGCGTGGTTGTTGGCCGCCTGTACGCAGGTGCCGCACTGGCGGCAGCGTTCTTTAAACCAGAACACATGTTGACCTGGCCCGATGGTTTCCGGATTTGCGCACCACTGGCAGCGCAGGTTGCACTGCTGCATAAAAACGGTGCTGCGTATTCCAGGACCATCTTTGGTGGAATAGCGTTGAATACGGGAAATCAGGCCAGTTCTCATGGTTCCTCCTGCCTTACCAGCTCAGTTCGGTACGTGCGATAATCGCGTCCTGCGCTTCCGGCATCAGCGTTGAGAACAACGCGCAATACCCGGCGACACGCACCATCAGGTTCGGATAATCCTGCGGATTCGCCTTTGCGGCGCGCAGAATATTGGAATCAATGATGTTGAACTGGTTATGGAAGATGTTTTTCTCACGGCTGGCTTCCATAAAGGCGGTAAATTTCTCCAGATTATCGTCGCCTTCCAGCGCGCTTGGCGTGAACTTCATGTTCAGCAGTTGGCCGCCGGCGATTTTCTGGTTCGGCAATTTCGCGACCGAATTAATCACCGCCGTGGGGCCTTCTTTATCCGCCCCGAGGCACGGAGAAGCGCCTTCGTTTAGCGGCAACGTCGCCAGACGACCATCCGGCGTGGCGCCGACATCAAAGCCGTTTGGTACGTAAGAGGTGATGTTGGAGGTCGACATGGTATAGCCGCAGCCTTTCGGCCCCTTACCATGGCGATCGGTTTTATACTTCGGCAGCAGTTTGAGATAGGACTCAAAGACATCGGCGACGATGTGATCGACGTAGTCGATATCGTTGCCGAACTTCGGCGCATTGCGGCACAACTTGCGCACGCGAGCGCCTTCCAGACCTTCAAAGTTACTGTCCATGGCGTCGCGTAGCTGTTTCAGTGTCAGAACTTTGTCATCGAAGACCAGCTTTTTCACCGCCGCGAGGCTATCGCCGACCACGGATGGGCCGATGTTGGATGAGCTGACGAAGTCATACTCGGCGCCGCCGTTTTTCAGCGTCTTACCGCGTTCCAGCGAGCAGTTGATGGTGGCGGAAGCAAACGCATCGGCGTCGTGGTATTTCAGCGCCCGGTCGCAAACCAAATCGCAATCGACGGCCAGATCGGAGTAGAACTCCAGCAGTTGGTTCCAGGCCGCCCAGACTTCATCATAAGACTGGTAATTGATTTCGCGACCTTCCAGGCCATTGATTTTGACTAGCTGCACGCCGGTCGCCGGATCGCAACCGTTGTTCATCACCAGCTCGAGGATTTTACCGAAATTCACGTAGGTCATACCGGTGGCGCGGTGGCCCCAACGCCCTGGGATTGCGGTCTCGACGCAGCCCATTGAGGCATACTCGCGCGCGACCTCTTCCGTCAGGCCCAGCGTCATCATGGCCGGGATAACCACTTCGTCACAGAAGATCGACGGCATACCGAAGCCTTTGCGAATGAGCTTTGCGGAATCCTGCATCAGTGAATGCGGAGTATCTTTTGAGAAGCGGACGCTGAGGTTTGGTTCCGGTAGACCGGTCAGCGCCATCGCCTCCAGCGACAGATAGGAGAGGTCGTTGGTGCCGTCGCTGCCGTCAGGCTTCATGCCGCCCACCATCAGATTGGAATAGAGCGGATAGCCGCCGCTGTACTGGGTGTGGCCCCATGGACGAACCTTGTTCAGGCTATTGGTCATGATGAAGAAGTGGGTCAGGATCTCCAGCGCCTTCTCTTTGCTGATCTTCCCGGCGTTGATATCGGCTTCGTAGTACGGCCAGACGTACTGATCGAAACGGCCAAAGGAGAAAGAGTGGCCGTTGCTCTCAATCATCATCAGCAAGTGGGTAAGGTAGACGGTTTCTACGGCTTCATAGAAGCTTCTGGCTTTACCTTCCATCAGATGGGCGAACATGTCGCTCATGGCTAACAGTTCGTCGCGACGTTTGCTGTCAGCTGTTCTTGCCGCTTCGGTTTTTGCGAGTGCGGAGAAGCGCTTGCAGTAGTTCAGCGCCGCTTCCATGGTGATGATGACCGCGCGATAGAAATCTGTTTGTTCCTCGCTCAGGTTGTCATCATTTTCCAGATGCTGTTTGGCGATATCGCGCATGCCGCCGTAGCCGACTTCGAGGACGAAATCGTGGTTCGGGATGATGTGGCCATCGCCGGACATGCTGATGCCGCCGCGGTGCAGCACGCCCTGTTTTTCCGCCAGACGGTTAATCTGCGGCAGATTGGCGAGCACCTCATCCTGGTGCGTTTTGCCCTGCCAGTAATCCTGCAGGACGCGCAGGCGGGCTTTGGTTGATTCGGAGACGCGGAAGCTGTCGCCGGAGCGTTTATCAAATTCGTCCAGCTCATCGACAACCCAATTGAAGGAGAACTCCGGGAACACCGGGGCAGCAAAATTGGCGCTGGCCTGGTTGCCGACAATCAGCATGTCCGGTTCGATGTAGATGGTCATTTTCTCCAGAATATCGGCTAAAGCTAAAGCCCGGCGAATCACGATGGATTGGCCTTCGGAGCGTTTAAACGACTCGGTGATGATCTCTGCGCGTTCCGGGCACAGCGTCGCGACGCGATGGAACATCTGGTCCTGTTTTTTAGCGATACGCGCGAAGTCGCAATCGTCGTTGGTTGGTTTGAAGCTCAATAATCCGTTCATAAAGACCTCAATTCTGGAGTGGGTATCCCCATTCCACGCCTGAGGTGTTCTTTTGTCAATTTATTTGTGAGCTTTTGTGTTCTATTTATCATTAATAAATCTAAAAAGAACATTTAGAGCGAACGGAAAAGCACAGACGCCCGTTGCCGGGCGTGAAGAGTTACGCTGTGGTGTCGACCAGCAGCAGTTCGGTTTTTTGCGCGGTGAGCAGGGAGAGGATATCGGTAGGGAGGCCATCCTGACTAATAACGACGTCGAAATCGTCTAGCCGGGCGTGGCCGGCGAGGAAGGTTTGATCGAATTTGCTTTTATCGGCGAGGAGAATTTTTTGCCGCCCGGCGCGCAGCAGCGCTCGCTTGACGTGAGCGTCGGTCATTTTGGGCACCGTGAGTTCGCCGTGGCTGTTAATGCCCTGGGTACTGATAAAAACTTTGTCGGCATGGATGGTGCTGAAAAACTCCGCGGTACTGAAAGAAATCATGCCCTGAGTATCATCTTCATATTCCCCTGGGGCGACGATGAGCTTGATGTTCTTTCGGCCCTTCAGCAGATTCACGACCGGAACGGAGTTGGTTATCACCATGATTTTTTTATCAAAGATAGATTGCGCGAGCGCTAGCAACGTCGTCCCACAATCGATAATAATGGTGTCGCCGTCTTCGACCAGCTCCGCCGCTTTGCGGCCAATCAAGTGCTTATCATCAACCATTTGCACTGATTTAAGCTGGAAGCTGGGCTCGACGCTGGCGCCGCTGGTCAGGTAAGCCCCGCCGTAGGTCGTTTTGACGATGCCCTGCTTTTCAAAGAACGACAGGTCCCGGCGGATAGTCATTTTGGTGACGCCGAATTTTTCGGCCAGCTCATTCACAACGACTTTTTTGTCCTGCTGCAGAATGGCGTAAATGCTCATTCTTCTGTCTGATGATTGCATAACTACGATTCGCCCAAAGGAAAATCGCACTATAAAACACATGTCATGTGCAGGCAATCGGCGATGAAAGGAACACAAAGGAACACGCCCGGCAGATGCCGGGCGTAGCAGAGAAGGTTATTCCCACTCTTGCAGGAAACGCTGACCGTATTGGTCGGCCACCAGCAGCGCGGCGTATACCTGGTCGGCGCTGGCGCCGCCTGGCATATTGTGGATGGTTTCGCCTTCGGCGCAGGCGGCCTCCGCGACCGTGCGCATTTTGGCCGGGATATCGCCTTTAATGTCGAGTTGCGCCAGGGTGATCGGCAGGCCGACGCTGTGGCATAGCGCCGCGGCGGTCTCTATCTCTTCGACCGGCGCGTTTTCCAGCACCAGCTGCGTCAGCGTACCAAAAGCGACCTTCTCGCCGTGATAGAAATGGTGGGCATCCGGGATAGCGGTTAAACCGTTGTGAATGGCGTGCGCCGCCGCCAGCCCGCCGCTCTCAAAGCCGACGCCGCTCAGATAGGTATTGGCTTCGATCACTCGCTCGAGCGCTGGGGTGACTACGTGCTGCTCGGCGGCAAGCATCGCCTTTTCGCCTTCTTCCACCAGCGTGTTATAGCAAAGTTCCGCTAACGCCAGCGCCGCCTGAGTGCATTTCCCCCCCGCCATCGTGGTTGCGCCGCTGCGCGAGCAGGCGCGGGCTTCAAACCAGGTCGCCAGCGCATCGCCAATCCCGGCGGCCAGCAGGCGAGCCGGCGCGCCGGCGACGATCTGCGTATCGACAATCACCATATTCGGGTTGTGCGGCAGCATCAGATAGCTTTCGAATTCACCATCGTCGGTATAGATAACGGACAGCGCGCTGCACGGCGCATCGGTGGAGGCAATGGTCGGCGCCACAACTACCGGCAGATGCATATAGTGAGCCAGCGCTTTCGCGGTATCGAGGGTCTTGCCGCCGCCGATACCAAGCACCGCATGGCATTGAGCGCTGCTGGCGATATCACGCAGGCGGTTGATTTCATTTTGCGAGCATTCGCCGCCAAACGGTGCGATTTCAGCTACCAGCCCCGCATCGTTCAGGCTGGTACGCAGCGACTCTTCGGCAAAGCCAAGAACGAATTTATCGCCGATAATCAGCCAGCGTTCGGCCAGTGGTTTGAGATATTCGCCGAGACGCTTGATGGCGCCAGCGCCCTGGATGTATTTACCGGGTGATTGAATAATGCGATCCATTTCGATTCCTCCTCGATGACCATGCAAGCCGCCGCCCGGCGGCAGGCGATCGGATTAAAGGTTCAATGTGCCAAATGCGTTATTCCAGTCCTGCTCAAACTTCTCTATAGCTGACTCTACCGCGGGCGTGCCGAGCATTTGTTGCGCTACATCTAAGGGGAGGGTGATAGCTTCGCAGCCGGCCAGCAGGCAATCCAGCGCCTGACGCGGAGTTTTGAAGCTGGCGGCCAGCACTTTACTGCCCGGCGCATGCATTTCCAGCAGGGATTGCAGCTCTTGCACCATGCGGATACCGTCACCGCCCTGGGCATCGACGCGATTGACGTATGGCGCAACGTATTTCGCGCCGGCCAGCGCCGCCAGCAGGCCCTGAGAGGCACTGTATACAGCGGTGCCGAGCGTAGGGATGCCTTCTTTTTTCAGCAGTTTAATGGCGGCGAGGCCTTCGGCGGTCACCGGGATTTTGACCACGATACCCGGCACGGCGTTGCTCAGGCGTTTAGCTTCTGCCACCATGCCCTGCGCATCGCGACTCATCGTCTGGGCGAATAGAATCCCTTCCGGGCCGACGGCTTTTTGCAGACGCGGCAGCACTTCCCAGACTGGCGTTTTGCCGGCGGCGATAATGCTCGGGTTGGTGGTGACGCCGGCCAGCGGATAAATACGGGCCAGACGTTCAACTTCAGCGACATTCGCAGTGTCCAGATAGAGTTCCATAACCATTCCTCGATGTGTAATTCAGTGATGTTGAAGTAAGGATACGGCTTTCATTTACCGGCTCGCCAGATGACAAATTTGCCAAAAACTGGATAAATGTACGCATTGCGATTAAGGATGATTTAGATCACA
>CABUCP010000117.1 GCA_902490055.1 uncultured Klebsiella sp.
AAAATTACGGTTTCCATTCCTCTGAAGGTGTTAAAGATCCTCACCGATGAACGCACGCGTCGTCAGGTGAACAACCTGCGTCACGCCACGAATAGCGAACTGCTGTGCGAGGCTTTCCTGCATGCCTTTACCGGCCAACCGTTACCTAACGATGAAGACCTGCGTAAAGAGCGCAGTGATGAAATCCCGGAAGCGGCGAAAGAGATCATGCGTGAACTGGGTATCGACCCGGATACGTGGGAATACTAAGACATTAAAAAGGCGGAAGAAATCTTCCGCCTTTTTTTATCCCTCGCCATTGGCAAACGAAGGATACAAAAAAGCCGCCCTGAGGCGGCTCTTTCTGACAACTTACTTGCTGCCCGGGATGCTGAAGCGCTTGTTGAAGCGGTCAACACGGCCACCGGTAGCAACATCACGCTGTTTGCCGGTGTAGAACGGGTGGCAGTTACCGCACACGTCGAGGTTCAGGTCGTGACCAACGGTGGAACGGATTTTCATGACATTACCGCAAGAACAGGTAGCAGTAATTTCTTCGTATTTTGGGTGAATACCTTTTTTCATGGGAGAACCTCAGTTAAGGCCGCGTCGCTCTTCCAGCCCTAACGCCAGACACCACGCGATATTAATAATTTCCCGACGTCCTTCGCGCTGCTGATGCGCTTACGCATACCGGCTGAGCGAACTTCTCGGGTTTTGGTATGTTTGATGCGGCATAAAGCGCACCAAAGGCGGCGAATCATACAGAATTTGACCTGCAGATGCAAACTGATCCGCGTCGCCTTTCGGTAATGTGTATACTAACCCGCCAGATTTCAAGTCAGGAAGATTCCATGTCCGTTGCTCACGTCGCCCTGCCCGTTCCACTGCCCCGTACCTTTGACTATTTACTGCCTGCGGGCATGGCGGTCAAAGCGGGCTGTCGCGTGCGCGTGCCGTTCGGCAAACAGGAGCGGATTGGTATCGTGGTGTCGGTCAGCGAGCGCAGCGAATTACCGCTCGCTGAACTCAAACCGGTCGCTGAAGCGCTGGATGGCGAACCGGTCTTTTCCGCTACCGTCTGGCGGATGCTGCTGTGGGCCGCGGAGTATTATCATCACCCCATCGGCGATGTATTGTTCCACGCGCTGCCGATCATGCTGCGTCAGGGCAAACCGGCCAGCGCCGCGCCGCTGTGGTACTGGTTCGCCACCGAACAGGGACAAGCGCTGGATATTAATAGTCTGAAACGCTCGCCGAAACAGCAGCAGGCGCTGGCGGCGCTGCGTCAGGGCAAAATCTGGCGCCATCAGGTTGCGGATCTCGAATTCAATGATGCCGCGCTGCAGGCGTTGCGCGGTAAAGGGCTGGCGGAACTGGCCAGCGAAGCGCCGGCTATCAGCGACTGGCGAAGCCACTTCGCGGTGCCCGGCGAACGGCTGCGCCTGAATACCGAACAGGCTACCGCCGTCGGGGCGATTCATAGCGCCTCGGACCGCTTTTCCACGTGGCTGCTGGCGGGGATCACCGGCTCCGGTAAAACAGAAGTTTATTTGAGCGTTTTAGAGAACGTGCTGGCGCAGGGTCGTCAGGCGCTGGTCATGGTGCCGGAAATCGGCCTGACGCCGCAAACTATCGCCCGTTTCCGTCAGCGCTTTAACGCGCCGGTAGAGGTCCTGCACTCGGGTCTTAACGACAGCGAGCGTCTGGCGTCATGGTTAAAGGCGAAAAACGGCGAAGCGGCGATCGTCATCGGCACCCGTTCGTCGCTGTTTACCCCCTTTAAAGACCTCGGAGTCATCGTCATCGACGAAGAACACGATAGCTCCTATAAACAGCAGGAAGGCTGGCGCTATCACGCCCGCGACCTGGCGGTATGGCGCGCCCATAGCGAGCAAATTCCGATTATCCTCGGCTCGGCGACCCCGGCGCTGGAAACGCTCTACAACGTGCGCCAGCGAAAATACCGCGAGCTAAAGCTGACCAAACGCGCAGGCAACGCGCGCCCGGCCCAGCAACATGTGCTGGACTTAAAGGGCCAGCAACTGCAGGCGGGACTCTCCCCTGCGCTGATTAACCGCATGCGTCAGCATCTGCAGGCCGATAACCAGGTCATCCTGTTTTTAAACCGCCGCGGTTTCGCCCCGGCGCTGCTGTGTCACGACTGCGGATGGATCGCCGAGTGTCCGCGCTGCGATAGCTACTACACCTTGCATCAGGCGCAGCATCATCTGCGCTGCCACCACTGCGACAGTCAGCGTCCGATCCCGCGTCAATGCCCTTCCTGCGGTTCAACGCACCTGGTGCCCGTCGGCCTCGGTACCGAACAACTGGAGCAGGCGCTGGCGCCGATGTTCCCGGATGTCCCCATCTCGCGCATCGACCGCGATACCACCAGCCGTAAAGGGGCGCTTGAACAGTACCTTGCCGACGTCCATCGCGGCGGCGCGCGCATTCTGATTGGTACCCAGATGCTGGCTAAAGGCCACCACTTCCCGGATGTCACGCTGGTGTCGCTGCTGGATGTCGATGGCGCGCTGTTTTCCGCCGACTTCCGCTCGGCGGAGCGCTTTGCTCAGCTCTACACCCAAGTTTCCGGCCGCGCCGGCCGCGCGGGCAAGCAGGGTGAAGTGATCCTGCAAACCCATCATCCGGAACATCCGCTGCTGCAGACCCTGCTTTATAAAGGCTACGACGCGTTTGCCGAGCAGGCGCTGGCGGAACGGCAAACCATGCAGCTGCCGCCGTGGACCAGCCACGTGTTGATCCGTGCGGAAGACCATAATAATCAGCAGGCGCCGCTGTTTTTACAGCAGCTGCGTAACCTGCTGCAGGCCAGTCCGCTAGCCGACGATAAACTATGGGTGCTCGGTCCGGTCCCGGCGTTGGCACCGAAGCGCGGCGGGCGCTGGCGTTGGCAAATTCTGCTCCAGCACCCTTCGCGCGTGCGTCTGCAGCATATCGTCAGCGGTACGCTGGCATTGATTAATACCCTACCGGAAGCGCGCAAGGTGAAGTGGGTACTGGATGTCGATCCTATTGAAGGCTAAGCCTTCTCTTGCGAGGCGGATCGAAAAAATTCAACAACCATCACGTTTTTCATGAAAATTCTGTAACTCACAGGCTGTACTATCTGTTAAAAATGTTGCTGATGTCAGCACGCAAGGGATGTGTCTGCGCAGTCAGCGAGGAGAAACCAGGTGAAGCCCAAAAAACAAATGGTTGCCGCCACGATGAAAGACGTCGCCCTGAAGGCAAACGTTTCAACGGCAACCGTGTCCCGAGCGCTAATGAATCCCGACAAAGTGTCGCAGGCGACCCGCAGCCGGGTAGAGCAGGCGGCGCAGGAAGTCGGCTATTTACCGCAATCGCTCGGGCGTAACATGAAGCGCAACGAATCGCGGACGATCCTCGTGATCGTGCCGGATATTTGCGATCCCTTTTTTAGTGAAGTTATCCGCGGCATTGAAGTGACCGCCGCCGAAGAGGGTTATCTGGTGCTGATTGGCGATTGCGCCCATCAGAACCAAAAAGAAAAAACCTTTATCGACCTTATCATCACCAAGCAAATTGACGGCATGGTGCTGCTGAGTTCGCGTCTGCCGTTCGACGCCAGCGTCGAAGAGCAGCGTAATTTGCCGCCGATGGTAATGTCGAACGAGTTCGCGCCGGAACTGGAGCTCCCGACGGTGCATATCGATAACCTGACCGCCGCCTTCAATGCCGTCAACTATCTCCACGAGCTGGGGCATCAGCGTATTGGCTGTATCGCCGGGCCGGAAGATATGCCGCTGTGTCACTACCGGCTGCAGGGCTATGTTCAGGCGCTGCGGCGTAGCGGCATTACCGTCGACCCTCACTACATCGCTCGCGGCAACTTTACCTTTGAAGCCGGGGCCAACGCACTGGAGCAGCTGCTGGCGCAGCCGGTACCGCCAACCGCGGTCTTCTGCCATAGCGACGTCATGGCGCTGGGCGCGCTGTCGCTGGCAAAACGCCGCGGCCTGAAAGTGCCGGAAGATCTCTCGATTGTAGGTTTTGATAACATCGCGTTGTCTGAATTTTGCGACCCGCCGTTGACCACCGTTTCGCAGCCGCGCTTTGATATCGGCCGTGAAGGAATGCTGCTATTACTTGAGCAAATGCAGGGTCATAACGTGAATAGCGGCTCGCGTCTGCTAGATTGCGAACTGATTGTTCGCGGCAGTACGCAAAAATTCAGACGATAACCATCAGGCTTTCGGGCCTGCTCTTCTGGTCAAAGGCCCGCCGCTTAAGTAACATGTCGGGCTGACGAACGAATATAAGACAGCGAAACGATAGTGGCACAACGAGATTATGTACGCCGCAGCCAACCGGCTCCTTCGCGGCGCAAAAAGAGCAGCCCCCGAAGCTCAAGGAACAAGCAAAGTAGCCTCCCGGCGATTTCACCGACTATGGTTGCGATCGCGGCGGCCGTGCTGGTGGCCTTTATCGGTGGTCTGTATTTCATTACTCATCACAAGAAAGAAGAAGCGGAAGCGCTGCAGAATCGCCAGGCGGCAGGCAACGGCCTTCCACCGAAGCCGGAAGAGCGCTGGCGCTATATTAAAGAGCTGGAAAGCCGCCAGCCGGGCGTTCGCGCGCCTACCGAACCAACCGCCGGCGGCGAAGTGATGAAACCCGAGCAGCTAACCAACGAGCAGCGCCAGCTTCTGGCGCAGATGCAGGCGGACATGCGTCAGCAGCCTACGCAGCTGACCGAAGTGCCGTGGAACGAACAAACGCCGGCGCAGCGTCAGCAAACCCTGCAGCGCCAGCGTTTAGCGCAGCAACAGCAGCAGGCGCAACAGCAGCAGTGGGCGCAGACTCAGCAGCAGACGGCGCAGCAGCAGCCGCGCGTCCAGCAGCCGAAGCCGGTGCAGCAACAGCAGCCGAAGCAGACGGCGTCTAACCAGCAGCCATATCAGGATCTGCTGCAGACCCCGGCGCATAACACCACAGCGCAGCCGAAAACGCAGGCCGCCGCGCCGGTCGCCCGCGTGGAAGAGGCGCCGAAAGCCGCTGCTGCCGAGAAGAAAGACGATCGCAGCTGGATGGTACAGTGCGGCTCCTTCAAAGGCGCCGAGCAGGCCGAAACCGTGCGCGCTCAGTTGGCCTTTGAGGGCTTTGCATCGCATATCACCACCAACAACGGCTGGAACCGGGTGGTGATTGGGCCGCTGAAAGGCAAAGACAATGCCAACGATATGATCAATCGCCTCAAGATGGCCGGACACGCAAACTGCATTCGTCTCGCCGCCAGGGGTTGAAACCCCAAAAATCCCCCCCATCTATAATTGCATTCTGCCCCGCGTAACGCGCGGGGCCCCTATTCCGCTTTTTGCAACCAAGGGGTCTGCTCGTGACAACAATAGTTAGTGTTCGCCGTAACGGCCATGTCGTTATTGCCGGTGATGGCCAGGCCACGCTGGGCAACACCGTGATGAAAGGCAACGTGAAGAAAGTGCGTCGTCTGTACAACGACAAAGTGATCGCCGGTTTCGCTGGCGGCACCGCTGACGCCTTTACCCTGTTCGAGCTGTTCGAACGCAAACTGGAAATGCATCAGGGCCACCTGGTGAAAGCCGCCGTTGAGTTAGCGAAAGACTGGCGTACCGACCGCATGCTGCGCAAGCTGGAAGCCCTGCTGGCCGTCGCGGACGAAAATGCATCGCTTATCATCACCGGTAACGGCGACGTCGTTCAGCCAGAAAATGATTTGATTGCGATTGGCTCCGGCGGGCCATATGCCCAGGCCGCCGCTCGCGCGCTGTTGGAAAACACCGAAATGGGCGCTCGCGATATCGCCGAGAAAGCGTTGGATATTGCAGGGGATATCTGCATCTATACCAACCACTTCCACACCATCGAAGAATTACCTTCTAAAGCGTAAGGATCTCCCATGTCTGAAATGACCCCACGCGAAATTGTCAGCGAACTGGACAAACATATTATCGGCCAGGACGCCGCCAAGCGTTCTGTTGCTATCGCCCTGCGTAATCGCTGGCGCCGTATGCAGCTCAATGAAGAGCTGCGCCACGAAGTCACGCCGAAAAACATTCTGATGATTGGCCCGACCGGCGTCGGTAAAACCGAAATCGCCCGTCGCCTGGCAAAACTGGCAAACGCGCCGTTTATCAAAGTCGAAGCAACTAAGTTCACCGAAGTGGGCTATGTTGGTAAAGAAGTGGACTCTATCATCCGCGATCTGACCGATGCTGCGATCAAAATGGTTCGCATGCAGTCCATCGATAAAAACCGCTATCGCGCCGAAGAAATGGCCGAAGAGCGCATCCTCGACGTGCTGATCCCGCCGGCGAAAAACAACTGGGGCCAGTCAGAGCAGCCGCAGGAACCATCCGCTGCGCGCCAGGCATTCCGCAAAAAACTGCGTGAAGGCCAGCTCGACGATAAAGAGATCGAAATCGACCTCGCCACGGCGCCGATGGGCGTTGAAATCATGTCCCCTCCGGGCATGGAAGAGATGACCAGCCAGCTGCAGTCCATGTTCCAGAACCTGGGCGGCCAGAAGCAGAAACCGCGTAAGCTGAAAATCAAAGACGCGATGAAACTGCTGATTGAAGAAGAAGCGGCCAAGCTGGTTAATCCGGAAGAGCTGAAGCAGGAAGCTATCGACGCCGTTGAGCAGCACGGCATCGTGTTTATCGATGAAATTGACAAAATCTGTAAGCGCGGCGGTAACTCCTCCGGCCCGGATGTTTCTCGTGAAGGCGTTCAGCGCGACCTGCTGCCGCTGGTTGAAGGCTGCACCGTCTCCACCAAGCACGGGATGGTGAAAACCGACCACATCCTGTTTATCGCCTCCGGCGCATTCCAGGTTGCCAGCCCGTCGGATCTGATCCCGGAACTGCAGGGTCGTCTGCCGATCCGCGTTGAACTGAAAGCGCTGACCACCCACGACTTCGAACGCATCCTGACCGAGCCGAATGCCTCCATCACCGTGCAGTACAAAGCGCTGATGGCAACCGAAGGCGTGAACATTGAGTTCACCGAAGATGGCATCAAGCGTATCGCTCAGGCGGCATGGCAGGTTAACGAAACCACCGAAAACATCGGCGCGCGTCGTCTGCATACCGTACTGGAACGCCTGATCGAAGACATCTCCTACGATGCCAGCGAAATGAACGGCCAGACCGTCACCATCGATGGTGAATATGTCGGTAAACACCTGGATGTTCTGGTGGCAGATGAAGATCTGAGCCGTTTTATCCTATAATCCGGTTCAATGTATTTTCATCACACACGATGGGGCTATGATGGCCCCATTTTTTTGGCTGAAAGAAATGACTGAACAACCGATAACTCGCACCCAGGCCTGGCTTGAAAGCCTGCGCCCAAAAACATTACCTCTGGCGTTCGCCGCCATTGTCGTCGGCACGACGCTGGCATGGCAGCAGGGTCATTTCGATCCGCTGGTGGCCGTACTCGCGCTGATCACCGCCGGGCTGCTACAAATCTTATCTAATCTCGCTAACGACTACGGCGACGCGGTCAAAGGCAGCGATAAACCGGACCGTATCGGGCCGCTACGCGGGATGCAAAAAGGGGCGATCACCCAGCCGCAGATGAAACGCGCGCTGATTGTAACGGTGGTACTGATTTGCCTTTCCGGCCTGGCGTTGCTGTTTTCCGCCTGGCAGACCATGGCGGACTTCATCGGCTTTATGGTGCTTGGCGGGCTGGCTATTATCGCCGCCATCACCTACACCGTCGGCACGCGACCTTACGGTTATATTGGCCTTGGCGATATCTCGGTGTTGGTGTTCTTCGGCTGGCTAAGCGTGGTCGGCAGCTGGTATCTGCAGGCGCACAGCATAGAAGCGGTCATTTTCCTGCCCGCCACCGCCTGCGGCCTGCTGGCTGCCGCGGTGCTGAATATCAATAACCTGCGCGATATCGACAGCGATCGCCTCAACGGTAAAAACACGCTCGCCGTCCGCCTGGGGCCGGTAAACGCCCGCCGTTACCATAGCATTTTGCTGCTCGGCGCCCCGCTATGCCTGGCGTTGTTTAACCTAATCGCGCTGCAGAGCTTATGGGGCTGGTTGTTTATCCTCGCCATCCCATTGCTGGTGAAACAGGCGCGCTTCGTGATGCGCGAGCGCGAGCCGGTGGCGATGCGCCCGATGCTGGAACGTACGGTCAAAGCGGCATTATTAACCAACCTGCTGTTTGTCATTGGAATTATCGGCAGTAAGCTGGCGGCATAACTGACAAATATCAATTAA
>CABUCP010000118.1 GCA_902490055.1 uncultured Klebsiella sp.
AATCACATGGCTAATAAACCATCTCCAGACGAGCTCAAACAAGATTTGAGCGAGATGCAGTTTTATGTGACGCAGAATCACGGTACCGAACCGCCGTTTACCGGACGGCTGTTACATAACAAAAATGACGGCGTTTACCATTGCCTGGTCTGCGATGCGCCGCTGTTTAACTCGCAATCCAAGTATGACTCCGGCTGTGGTTGGCCGAGCTTCTACGAGCCGGTTAGCGACGACGCCATTCGCTATCTCAATGATTACTCCCACGGTATGCAACGCACTGAAATTCGCTGCGGCAATTGCGATGCTCACCTGGGGCACGTTTTCCCGGATGGACCGCAGCCGACGGGTGAACGTTTTTGCGTCAATTCGGCCTCTTTAAGCTTCACCGACGATCAAAACGGCGAGCAAACTAAAGGCTAAGAAACGATTCAGCAAATTATTCCAATACGGGGTTGAGCAGAAGATGGATATCGAGCAGATTATCGCCAGTATGACGCCGGAACTGTACCAACGTTTAGCGACGGCGGTGGAGTTAGGAAAATGGCCTGACGGCGTAGCGCTGACCGCTGAGCAGAAAGAAAACAGCATGCAGTTGGTGATGCTATGGCAGGCGCGCAACAACACGGATGCGCAGCATATGACCATCGATACCGATGGCCAGATGGTGATGAAGAGCAAACAGCAGTTGAAAGAAGACTTCGGCATCGTGCCGAAGCCGATCGCCACCATGAAAATGCAGTAAGAACATACGCATGAAATCCCGATAGCGCAGCGCTATCGGGATTATGCTTTAATCACTGCGTTTTGATATTTAACGACTCAGCCAACTGGCGGGCGAGCTGATTTTTATCATCGGCGCCATACTCCCAGAACATGCCGCCGGCTAACCCTTTGCGCTTGATGTAATCGGCTTTAATCGCCACCGAGCGCGCATTCTCGTAGGACAGCGCGAAAAGCGCTTTCCCTTCTGCCGATTTCACGGATAACCACGGCACTTTCGCTTCATCATCCCAGTGTTCAGTAAAACGTTTCTGCGGGTCGTTGATCAATTTGGCCACAATATCGTTGTATTTCACATAGGTGTCTTTGCTCAGGTCGTAGCCCAGCGACTTAAACAGCTCGATTTGCTGCGCGTCGAAGTAGGGCTTGGTGGCCGGGTTTTTCTGCGCGTCAGGTTTGCTCCAGTCAATACCCGGTTCGACGGCGCGTTTCGGTACCCGGCCATAGAAACCAATGCCGAGGTTCATCTGGCTGGGTTTGAGCCCGGCAGCGAGATAGTTGTTGACCACGAAATCAGCGCTGTATTTATCCGCGGCGGCTACCGTCGGCCAGTGGCGGGAGTCATACAGGTTCGAATTGAAGTACTGGGTGCCGTACGCCATGTCGTAGGTCATCAGGTTGATGTAGTTCAGCAGCGGGGCGATGGCTCTCACGTCGACCCAGCTTTTCGGGCTATCCACGTTCGCGCCCACGGCAATGGTCACCAGTTTTTTATCGCCGACGGCCGCCCGGAGTTCTTTGAGCAGGGCGGTAAAGTTATCGCGATCCGCCGGCTGGCTGGCAACCAGCCCCCAGGCGCCATTAACCGGAAACTCCCAATCGAGGTCGATACCGTCAAGGCCATACTGGTTAATGATCTGCTGAACCGAACGGATAAACACCGCGCGGCTTTCTGGCGTAGCCGCCGCGCCGGAGAAACCACGAGCCCCCCAGCCGCCGACGGAAAGCAGGACTTTAAGGTTGGGGTTTTGTTTACGTAGCGCCGGAAGTTTTTCTAAATCCGCCTGTACCTTCGGTGACAGCCAGATTTGATGAAGATGGTCAGGATCCTTCAGCGCATCGTTAGTCTCGTCTTTTTCATCGTTGTAGATAAGGCCGAACGAGTAGTTAAGATGGGTTATCTGCCGGACATCCAGCTTGTCGATATCGCCGCCGGGGCCTGCGGTGACGTCGCCGCCGCCATTAAAGTAGCCGACCGACATGAAAGATTGCGCGGAAACGACAGAGGCGCAGAGCAGGGGTAATGCTGCCAGCAAGGGCAAAAGTTTCATCGGATTTCCTCTTTGACAATGATAAATAAGCACACGCCACGGAAATGGCGTGGCGAAAAAACAGCCTGTCCACAGTATCAGCCCTTATCCGGGGAAACTGCGAGACAGCTCAATTTATCGAGGTCAACGAGACGGTAAATGCCGCCCGGCGTGAGGTGCGCCGGGCGCGAGGTCAGGCCTGAGTCTCCAGCCAGTCATCGAGGGTATAGAGCGTAGCGCCTGCGGCGGCCATCTCCATAAAGGCGAGCGCGCTGTCCTGCGGCTGTAGGTTAACGCCGCGACAACCATCGGTGATCACGTTAACGGTGTAACCCAAATCCAGCGCATCGAGCACGGTAAACTTCACGCAGTAATCCGTCGCGAGGCCGAGAACGATCAGCTCCGATACGCCGTGCGCGCGCAGCCAGCCATCAAGCTCGGTTTTCTGCCGGTGGCCGTTATCGAAAAACGCGCTGTAGCTGTCGATTGCCGGGTTTTGCCCTTTATGAAACACCGCGGCGATAGATTGCTGCTTAAGTAGCGGGTGCAGCGCGGCGCCATCGCTGTGCTGTACGCAGTGATCCGGCCAGAACGTTTGCGTCAGACCATCGAGCTCACCCTGCGAATAGGGCTCGGCCTGGTGCTGGCTGGCAAAGCTGCCGTGATTGGCCGGGTGCCAGTCCTGGCTGGCGACGACGGACTTGCCGCGCGCCAGGCTCCAGTCAATCAGCTGATTAGCCACATCAATGGTGCTATCGCCTTCAGGCACGGCTAGCGCGCCGCCGGCGCAGAAATCGTTTTGCAGGTCAACCAGCAGAAGGGCGCGGTGGCTCATGGCATTATCCTCACTCATCAGGGGTCAGTTCGCCGCGCAGGTTTTGCTGCATCGCGCCGCGGATTGCGTCAACGTTGAGATTCTGGCTGAGCAGATAGTGTAGTTTGGTCAGCGTTGCTTCCACGGTCATATCGAAGCCGCTAATCACACCGGCCTGCGCCAGGGCATTACCGGTGGCGTAGCCGCCCATATTGACCTTACCGGACATACATTGCGTCAGGTTAATTACCACGATACCGCGCTGGCTGGCCTCCGCCAGAACCTGAATGAACTCTCCGTTTTGCGGCGCGTTACCCACGCCGTACGAGCGCAGAATCAGCGCTTTCACCGGCTGGCGCAGGAAGTTACGCACCACGTCGGCGGAGATCCCCGGATAGATAGTGACTACGCCAATCGGCTGCGGGGTGATCGGGTGGACAATCAGCTCGCCTTCACCGTGCGGGGCGGGCGGCGTGCCGAGACGGCGGATATGGATACCGGCTTCCAGCAGCGGCGCCAAATTCGGTGAAGCAAAGGCGTCGAAACCGTCGGCGTGGGCCTTGGTGGTGCGGTTACCGCGGTACAGACGGTTGTTAAAGAACAACGAAACTTCGTTGATCGGATAGTTGGCGGCCACATACAGCGCATTGAGCAAATTGATTTGCCCATCGGAACGCAGTTCGGCGAGAGGGATTTGTGACCCTGTCACAATGACCGGCTTACCTAAATTTTCCAGCATGAACGACAGCGCCGAGGCGGTGAAGGCCATGGTGTCGGTGCCGTGCAGGATCACAAAGCCGTCGTAGTGGTCGTAATGGTCGCGAATATCATCGGCGATATGTTGCCAGTCTTCCGGCGTCATGTCCGACGAGTCCATCAATGGCGCATATTCGTGAATGGTGAAGTCCGGCATTTCCGGGCGGTGGAACTCGGGCATCAGCGCCAGCTGGCGCTGGAGGTGGCCGGAAACGGGAATGTAACCGTGATCGGAGCGCTGCATACCGATGGTCCCACCGGTGTAGGCAACGTAAATCGATTTCTTTTGCATAGCATCGCTTAGGTTGTACGTGAACAGGCGCAGTATAAAGTGGCAGACAAAAAAATAAAGCGCTAACCCCGCGAGTTGCAGAGAAGCGCTTGAACATTATGCCCGCGTGCCAACATCCGCACCGATTTTGCTCACCATACCAGCAGGACGCTGGTAAACAGTGTGCTAATTATCGTATTCGAAGCACTGAAAATCCAGCGCATGACGCGCCGGGCGAAGCCAAAACAGGACGGATCCGGGCGATACCTGCCGAACCGACGCAAGGCCAAAAGCGGCCTTAACGCGGTGATTCTCAACGTTGGCTGGCATCGCATAGAAACGTTCACCAGATACAAAGCGAAAGCAGAGGGTAAAGCCTGTTTTCGTGTTCCTGCCCCGTATACAAGCCAGGAGTGCGCCGCGTGCGGCTACACTCACCCCGACAACCGCCGGACGCAAGATGTGTTCGTGTGCCAGTCGTGTGGACATTCTGACAACGCAGACCGCAACGCGGCGCGTATCATCAAAAAACGGGCAATAGATGCAATGCTCCACCCTGGAACGGGGTTAACCGACGACAACACGTTGGTTACTGGACGCGGAGATCAACGTAAGACGAGCAAGGCCAAAAGCCCTGCCCGTAATGGTCAAAGAAGCGTCAAAAAAGAAAAAGGCAGCACTACGCTACCTTTGGAAGCCCTGCCCCTTTAGGGGCGGGTAGTTCACTTTATGGCGTTAAAAAGCTGCCCCGCAGCGGGGGCAGATGAGGATTAACGAATGTTGGCGCAGGTCAGACAGAAGGCGTAGCGGTTTTGCGGATCGTTAAAGGCCGCCAGTTTGTCGCTTTCCGTTTTCGCCACTTCCGCCGCTGCCGCAACCGGCGCCGGCAGGTATGCCTGAATAGCGGCTGGCAGCGCCGCGCGCACGGAACCGGTCAGGCTATCCATGACCATGGCGAAGAACGTCGGTTCTTCCTGATACCAGGTGATATGCCACTGTTTCAGTTTCGCCAGCTCCGCGGCTTTCGCTACCGCGTCGTCGAAATCGCCGAGGCTATCGACCAGACCGTTAGCTTTGGCGTCTTCACCGGTCCAGACGTGGCCCTGAGCGATTTGGTCAATCTTCTCCGGCGTGCTCTTACGCGCGTCGGCTACCAGGGTGATAAAGCGCTTGTAGCCGTTCTCGATACTCATTTGGATCAGCTGCTGTACTTCCGGCGGCAGTGATTTAGTGGTTGAGACATCGGCCAGCGGCGAGGTCGCCACGCCGTCGGTATGCACGCCGATTGAGCCGAGGGTATTTTCCACGGTGTTGATCACCCCAAAGATACCGATCGAGCCGGTGAGGGTGCTTGGGTTCGCCACGATGTAATCCGCTGGAGTCGAAATCCAGTAGCCGCCGGAGGCCGCCATGCCGCCCATCGATACCACTACCGGTTTGCCCGCCGCTTTCGCCGCGGCCAACTCTTCGCGGATCACTTCCGAAGCGCTAACGCTACCGCCCGGGCTGTTGACGCGCAGGACAATCGCTTTCACTTTTGGATCCAGGCGCGCATCGCGGATTTGCGCCGCGGTCGTGTCGCCGCCGACGTTGCCCGGCGTTTCTTCGCCATCCATGATCGCGCCGTTAGCAAAGATCACCGCCACGGCGGAGCCCTGCTCGTCTGGGGCTTTCACCGTGTAATCGTAGTAGCTGATGGCGCGGTAGTTGTTATCCGCTTTGCTCCAGCCGAACTGTTTGGTCAGCGCTTTTTCCACTTGCGTGGAGGTGGCCAGCTCGTCGACCAGCTTGTTATCCAGCGCGTATTTCGCGGTATCGCCGTCAACTTTCCGCAGGCCGTCGATCACGCCCTGAGCGCCAGGGAACAGCTGCTGCGCGGTGATCTGGCGGTTAGCGGCGATGGTGTTGAGGTAGTTCTGCCACAGCTCGCCAATCCAGCGGCTGTCCGCCTCGCGCGCCGCAGGCGACATATCGTCGCGAATAAACGGTTCGACGGCGGATTTATAGGTGCCGACGCGGAAAACGTGGGTCGAGACTTTCAGCTTATCGAGCAACGATTTGTAGTACAGGCCGTTGGTGGCGAAGCCGTGCAGGTCAACTTCGCCTTGCGGCGAGAGCCAAATTTTATTGGCGAAGCTTGCCAGGTAATATTGGCCCTGAGTGTAGCTGCTGCCGACGGCGTAGACCGGTTTACCGCTGTCGCGGAATTCACGCAGGGCTTTACCGATATACTGCATCGAAGGCTGGTCGCCGCCGACGAAGTTTTTCAGATCCAGTACGATACCGGTGATATTGCGGTCGTCTTTCGCCTGGCGAATCGTCTGCACGATATCGAACAGCGAGTTCTCCTGTAGACGGTCGGAGCTGGCGCCGAACAGCTGGCGGCCAATCACCCCAAGCTTGCTGCTGGCGGACGGTTTATCGACCACCACGCCGGTGATATTCATTAATAGCGCGCCGCGGGCGGTATGCTCCGCGGTGCTACTGCTAAATTGCGCCCAGATGCCGACGCAAATCAGCACCAGTACCAGGAACACCAGGTTCAGCGCGAATTGACGAATGAAATTGAGTATTCGCCATGTCCATTTAAAAAATCCGGCAAGAATTCGCCAAAGGGTTCGCATGTATTCTCCCTAACATTTTGATGATGGGCCAGCCGCAGGGGCTGCCGCGTCTGGCTATCCTAAAGAGAGTGCCGACGCTTGTCAGCAGGAATCCGCCATCGGGCTGTAACAAAATCCATGCGCATGTTAATTTTATGCAAAATGACATCACAGGAGTTACACAGATGGATGCTCTCGAACTACTGGTAAACCGCCGCAGCGCGTCGCGCCTGACCGATCCGGCGCCAGCTGGCCAACAGCTGGAAAATATTCTCCACGCGGGAATGCGCGCACCGGACCACGGGACGTTACAGCCGTGGCGATTCTTTATTATCGCCGATGATGGCCGCGAACGCTTTAGCCAACTTTTAGAAAAAGGGGCGCAGGCTGCCGGTCAGGATGAAAAGGCCATTGAAAAAGCGCGCAATGCGCCGTTCCGCGCGCCGCTGATTATCGCGGTGGTCGCGCGTTGTGAAGATCACCCGAAAGTACCGCAGTGGGAGCAGGAAATGTCCGCCGGATGCGCGGTGATGGCAATGCAGATGGCCGCGGTAGCCCAGGGCTTTAACGGTATCTGGCGCAGCGGCGCCTTGACTGATAGCCCGGTCGTCCGCGAAGGCTTTGGCTGCCGTGAGCAGGATAAAATCGTCGGTTTCCTCTACCTGGGGACACCGCAGTTGAAGGCCTCAACGACCATTGCGCGACCCGACACCGCGCCGTTCGTTGTTCGCTTCTGAGTCAGTGGTTGTTATGCCGGGTGGCGGCTAGCAACTTATCCCCGGTGGCGCTACCGCTTACCGGGGCTACAGCGCTGTGCGATTTGCTAGCCCGGAGCAGGCGCGTCAAGCGCCGCCTCCGGGAATTAAACGGCGATGAAGTTACTTCTGACTTTTTGCGAATTCATCCTTTGCTTTCTGCAACTGCTGCTGGAAGGCGGGATTGGTGTGCAGGGTCGCTACCACCGCCGAGCCGACAATACGCGCCGCATCGACATCGCTCTGCCAGTGATAGCCGCAGATAACCCGGCTTTCGCCCAGCTCATAGCCGCGCTTAAGGATTTCGTTCTGCCGCTGCGGGTTGATCTCGGCGAGGACCAGCGCGGTTGCCCAGCCAATAGACGTGTGGCCGGAAGGGTAAGAGCCGTTTTTCGACAGCTTATCCTGCTCGGTGGTGTTACAGGTTGAGACGCCGTAAAACGCGAACGGGCGAATGCGCATATATTTCTCTTTCGCGCCGCGGGTGGCCAGGTCGCCGGCATCCTCAATCATGTTTGTCAGCAGCTTATGCAGCTGCGGCGCATCTTTCTCGGTAATCGGCGAACCAAAAGCGCCGGAGAAGGCGTTCGCGACGCCGCCGCCGCTCAGGTTTGCATCTTCTACCGCCAGCTTGCCGCGTTCGGTATTGCGCAGCAGGCGTCCTTTCTCATACATCGCCTGATCGTTTAAAAACGCGATACTGCCGACTTCCGGCGGTGGCGGCAGCAGCGCCAGGCTGTCAATAGCCTGTGCGTTTTTCAGATAATAGAGATCGGGTTTAGTGGTCGCATCGTTGCCGGCTGGCGCCAGGGCGAAGGCGCTAACGGAGAACAGACCGGCGAGGCACAGAGCGAGAACGCGCTTTTTCATCTACATTTCCTTACGGTGTTATATGTCCAGAACCATGGTTTTTGCTTTTTGTCACATTTCTGTCATCTGTAAGTAAAAGTTAAAATGACGTTGAAAAAATTGTCCGGCATCGC
>CABUCP010000119.1 GCA_902490055.1 uncultured Klebsiella sp.
ACGCCTGCCCACACAGATAGAAAGGATTTTCTGCTCAGATGTCATATAAAAAGAGCATGATCACACTTCGGCGGTAATAATACCCTCGCCTTAACGCTGGCGAGGGTATTTTAGTAAGTAAGCACTTACATTACAGCGGCAAACGCCTGAGCGACACGCTGGACGTTACGCGAGTTGAGGCCCGCCACGCACATCCGACCGCTGGCAATCAGGTATACGCCAAATTCATCACGCAGGCGATCGACCTGCGCCGGGCTGAACCCGGTATAGCTGAACATGCCGCGCTGTTTCAGCAGATAGTCAAAGTTCTTGCCCGGTACCGCCTCTTTCAGCACATCGACTAGCGTCTGCCGCATGGTCAAAATGCGTGAGCGCATAGCTTCGACTTCCGCCAGCCAGGAGGCTTTCAGCGCAGCGTCATTCAATACCGCCGCCACCACCTGCGCGCCGAAATTCGGCGGGCTGGAGTAGTTACGACGCACCGTCGCTTTCAACTGCCCCAGCACGCGGCCTGCGGTATCGGCATCCTCACACACAATCGACAGACCGCCGACGCGTTCGCCGTACAGTGAGAAGATTTTAGAGAACGAGTTGCTAACCAGCATCGGCAGGCCGGCGCTGGCAATCGCGCGGATAGCGTAGGCATCGTCTTCCATGCCGGCGCCAAAGCCCTGATAGGCGATATCAAGGAAAGGCATTAAATTGCGTGATTTCAATACTTTAACGACTTCATCCCACTGCGAGTTGCTCAGGTCGGCGCCCGTTGGGTTGTGGCAACACGGGTGCAGTAGCACGATATCGCGCTCGGCAAGGGTCTGTAGCTTGGCGATGAAGGCTTCAAAGCGCACGCCGTTGGTCTCGTCATCGAACCAAGGGTAAGTACTTACTTCGAAGCCAGCCCCTTCAAATATTGCAATATGGTTTTCCCAGGTCGGATCGCTGACCCATACGCGCGACTGCGGGAAGTAGCGTTTGAGGAAATCGGCGCCGACTTTCAGCGCGCCGGAACCACCCAGCGTTTGAATCGATGCGACGCGATTTTGCGCCAGCACCGGATGATCGGCGCCGAAAAGCAGCGGAGCAATCGCGTGACGGTAGCTATTCAGCCCTTCCATCGGCAGATACAGAGAGGCGCCGTGCGGCTGCGCGTTAAGACGCGCCTCGGCTTCCGCTACCGCCTGCAGCTGCGGGATAATGCCGTCTTCGTTGTAGTACAAACCGATGCTGAGGTTCACTTTGTCACTACGCGGATCTTCTTTGAAACGCTCCATCAAGGAGAGAATGGGGTCGCCGGCGTAGGCGTCAACTTTTTGAAACACGCGATGTATCTCCAGGTTTACGAAAGCAGGTATTTACACAATAAACCGGAAGTTGGGGAAGGTCGAGGGGATGTTGGTAAGTTATCGACAAAGATCGCTTGAAGTACGGGCAAGGCGGCGCACGCCAGCCCGTGTTCATTACCCCGATAAGCATAGCGCAATCGGGGGATGTTGCCACTGCGCGAGGTTAATCGAGGTAGCGAATAGCCAATCTGGAGGTTAAGCGGGTAATAAGTTCGTAAGCACTCACTTTCGTTATTTCCGCAATCCGCTCAACGGGCAGACCCTCACCCCACAGCACAACCGGGTCGCCGGCCTTATCCTGCGCCTGCGGCCCGAGATCGACGCAAATCATATCCATTGCTACGCGGCCGACAATCGGGACTTCACGGCCGTTAACCAGCACCGGCGTACCGGACGGCGCGGCGCGCGGATAGCCGTCGCCATAGCCCATCGCCACGACGCCCAGGCGGGTATCGCGCTCGCTAATCCAGGTCCCGCCATAGCCTACCGGCTCCCCGCTCTTATGCTCGCGCACCGCAATCAGGCTGGAGGTCAGCGACATCACCGGCCGGCAGCCAAAATCTTCACCGGTGGTATGATTCTCCAGCGGCGACACGCCATAAAGAATAATGCCGGGGCGCGCCCAGTCGAAATGCGACTGCGGCCACAGCAGGATCCCACCAGAGGCCGCGATGGAGCGCAGGCCCGGTTTGCCTTCGGTAAAGGTGGTGAAAATATCCAGCTGGCGCTCGGTCGCACCGCATTCCGGTTCGTCGGCGCGGGCAAAATGGCTGACGATATTGACCGGCTGGCGGACATTTTTGCACCGGCTTAGCCGCTGATAGAACGCCTCGGCCTGCTCCGGCAGGACGCCAAGGCGATGCATGCCGGTATCGAGCTTCATCCATACGGTTATCGGTTCAGCCAGTTCAGCCTGCTCCAGCGCCGCCAGCTGTTCCGGGCTATGTACGGCGGTATGCAGATGCTGCGCGGAAATCAGCGGCAGATCGGCGGCCTCAAAGAAGCCCTCCAGCAGAAGAATCGGCTGGGTAATACCGCCTTCACGCAGTCGCAGCGCCTCTTCCAGGCGGGCGACGCCAAAGGCATCGGCGTCGGTCAGCGTTCGCGCGGTCTCGAGGAGGCCGTGTCCGTAGGCGTTCGCTTTCACTACCGCAACCAGTTTACTGGCGGGAGCCAGTTCACGCAGGCGTTGCAGGTTGTGTCGCAGAGCGCGGCGGTTGATAACTACAGTTGCCGCTTGCATTTGAATTCCTTAAAAAAAGACTGACGGAGAGTTACTCATCGTCATACTGAGGACCGGCATAATTATCGAAACGCGACCACTGGCCGTTAAAGGTCAGTCGTACCGTACCGATCGGGCCGTTACGTTGTTTACCAATGATAATTTCTGCAATGCCTTTTAAATCACTGTTCTCGTGATAAACCTCATCACGGTAGATAAACATGATTAAGTCGGCATCCTGTTCAATAGAGCCGGATTCACGCAGGTCGGAGTTAACCGGGCGTTTATCGGCGCGCTGTTCCAGGGAGCGGTTCAGCTGCGACAGCGCCACCACCGGCACCTGCAGCTCTTTCGCTAACGCCTTCAGCGAGCGGGAGATTTCGGCGATTTCCAGGGTACGGTTGTCGGAGAGCGACGGTACGCGCATCAGCTGCAGGTAGTCGATCATAATAAGGCCGATACCGCCGTGCTCGCGAGCGATACGTCGGGCGCGCGAACGCACCTCCGTCGGCGTCAGGCCGGAGGAGTCATCGATATAGATGTTACGTTTTTCCAGCAAGATGCCCATGGTGCCGGAGATCCGCGCCCAGTCTTCATCGTCCAACTGGCCGGTACGGATACGGGTCTGATCGACGCGCGACAGCGAGGCCAGAGAACGCATCATGATCTGCTCCGATGGCATCTCCAGACTGAAGATTAACACCGGCTTATCCTGCAACATCGCCGCGTTTTCCACGAGGTTCATCGCAAATGTCGTTTTACCCATCGAGGGACGCGCAGCAACGATGATCAGATCCGAAGGCTGTAGCCCGGCGGTCTTTTTGTTGAGGTCGTCATAGCCGGTATTGACCCCGGTGACGCCGTCATGCGGCTGCTGGAACAGCTGTTCAATACGGGCGACGGTCGCATCGAGCACGTCGGCGATATTTTTCGGCCCTTCGTCTTTATTGGCGCGGCTTTCGGCAATTTTAAACACCCGGGATTCGGCGAGGTCCAGCAGATCTTCGCTGGTGCGCCCCTGGGGGTCAAAGCCGGCTTCGGCGATCTCGTTAGCGACCGAAATCATTTCGCGGACTACCGCGCGTTCGCGCACGATGTCGGCATAGGCGCTAATGTTCGCCGCACTTGGCGTATTTTTTGATAGCTCAGCCAGATAGGCGAAGCCGCCTACGCTATCCAACTGCCCCTGGCGCTCCAGCGATTCCGCGAGGGTTATCAGGTCAATCGGGCTGCCAGATTCTTGCAGGCGCGCCATTTCGGTAAAGATATGACGATGCGGGCGGGTATAGAAATCTTCCGACACCACCCGTTCGGCGACGTCGTCCCAGCGCTCGTTATCCAGCATTAAACCGCCCAACACCGACTGTTCCGCTTCAATCGAGTGCGGCGGGACTTTCAACCCGGCGAGCTGCGGATCGCGTTCGCGAGGTTCTGTCTGTGGTTTGTTGAAGGGTTTATTTCCTGCCATAGTGAATGGAGTTACCTGTAAATGAGAGACACAAAATTATAAAGGAGTTCACATGGCAACACGAATTGAATTTCCCGCGCATGGAGGCCCTGAGGTTCTGCATGCGGTCGAGTTCACGCCCAGCGATCCTGCGGAACATGAGATCCAGGTAGAAAATAAAGCCATCGGTATCAACTATATAGATACCTATATCCGCAGCGGGCTGTACCCACCGCCATCGCTGCCGAGCGGCCTTGGCACCGAAGCCGCGGGTGTCGTCAGTAAAATCGGCGGCAGCGTTAAACATATCAAGGTTGGCGATCGCGTGGTGTACGCCCAGTCCGCGCTTGGCGCCTATAGCTCAGTACATAATGTGCTAGCCGATAAAGCGGCCATTTTACCGGATGCGATTTCCTTCGAGCAGGCTGCCGCCTCCTTCCTGAAAGGACTGACGGTCTGGTACCTGCTGCGCAAAACCTATGAAATTAAAGCCAACGAGACCTTCCTGTTCCATGCGGCGGCGGGCGGCGTGGGACTGATAGCCTGCCAGTGGGCGAAAGCGCTGGGCGCCAAACTGATCGGGACCGTTGGCAGCGCGCAAAAAGCGCAGCGCGCCAAACAGGCCGGCGCCTGGGAAACCATTAACTATCGCGAAGAAAACATTGCCGAACGCGTGAAGGCGCTGACCGAGGGGAAAAAAGTCGCGGTGGTGTATGACTCCGTCGGCAAAGATACCTGGGAAGCTTCGCTTGATTGCCTGCAGCGCCGCGGCCTGATGGTCAGCTTCGGCAACTCTTCCGGCCCGGTGACCGGCGTAAACCTGGGTATTCTCAATCAAAAAGGTTCGCTATATGTGACCCGCCCTTCTCTGCAGGGCTACATCACCAGCCGGGAAGAGCTGGCGGAAGCCAGCAGCGAACTGTTCTCACTGATCGCCAGCGGCGTGATTAACGTCGATGTCGCGGAAAATCAGAAATACGCCCTGACCGATGCCCGCCGCGCGCATGAGATTCTGGAAAGTCGAGTGACGGAAGGTTCAAGCCTGCTGTTGCCGTAACTGGATGAGATAGCTGGAAAAGTTTAGGGCCCCCTGACGGAGGCCCTTACTTTTTTATTGTTCGGCTGTATGTAGGGTACAGCGCGATGAATTCGTTATCGCGCTAATAGTGACAGATTTAATAAGCAATGCCTACGCTGTTTTATGCAAAATTGTTCAGGTTGTGACACACCGCTCAATCCCCAAACGCAGGTTTAATAGCGCCAACGATCTTCACGGCGATAACGCTTTTCCGTTGGCGATTTAATCGCCCGAATCACCCACACGACGACGACCGCCAGCAGCAGCCAGGGCAGCAGCTTAAACATTAAGGCGAACAGGCCGCCGAAGAACATCAGCGCGGTGGCGACCACCAGGGCGGCAATGATGCCGAGCAGTGAAATGCCGGTCACCAGCAGCATGACAAAAAAGCCAATGACGAATAAGAGTTCCAGCATGGTGTTCTCCCGAAATAAATAACCAAATAGCTGATTGTCTATTACAAGAATCATGCCAAATATAACCATTTGAATTATAACAAAACACCCCGCAGTGATGCTGCGGGGTGTGGCGAAAAAGACCAGGTTTTAGCGAAAAAATTAACGTTTATCGGCAACCAGCTTCAGCGCGTGCTCCAGCACGTTAATATCGGCGCCCGCTTTGTGCGCATTTTCGCTTAAGTAGCGGCGCCACTGACGCGCGCCGGGGATCCCCTGGAACAGCCCCAGCATATGGCGGGTGATATGGCCAAGGTAGGTGCCGTTACTGAGCTCGCGTTCGATATAGGGATACATCGCTCGTACCACCGCCACCGGATCGGCGTCCGCGCCTTCGACGCCGAAAATCTCGCGATCCACCGATGCCAGAATCCCCGGATTCTGATAAGCCTCGCGCCCCACCATCACGCCATCCATATGCTCAAGCTGCAGTTTGGCCTCTTCTAACGATTTAATACCGCCGTTGATCGCCATCGTCAGATGCGGGAAGTCGTGCTTCAGCTGCCAGACACGAGGGTAATCCAGCGGCGGGATTTCGCGGTTCTCTTTCGGACTCAAGCCAGAGAGCCAGGCCTTACGGGCGTGGATGATGAACATTTCACACTCGCCTTTGCCGGAGACCGTCTCAATGAAATCACAGAGGAATTCATAGCTATCCTGGTCGTCAATTCCAATACGAGTTTTTACCGTTACCGGGATCGACACCACGTCGCGCATCGCTTTGATGCAATCGGCGACCAGCGCGGCATTGCCCATCAGGCATGCGCCGAACATCCCGTTTTGTACGCGGTCGGACGGGCAGCCAACGTTGAGGTTAATCTCGTCATAGCCGCGCGCCTCGGCAAGCTTCGCGCACTGCGCCAGCGCCGCGGGATCGCTACCGCCCAACTGCAGCGCCACCGGATGCTCTTCTTCGCTATACGCCAGATAGTCGCCTTTGCCGTGAATAATCGCGCCGGTGGTCACCATTTCGGTGTACAGCAGAGTATGGCGCGACAGCAGGCGCAGGAAGTAGCGGCAGTGTCTGTCGGTCCAATCGAGCATCGGCGCAATAGAAAAACGGTGGGCGGCAAAAGCGGTAGGCGTTGATTCTGGCATCATGGCGAATAAATAAGCATCCGGGTAAAAAGGGGCGCTACTATAGCACAAACTTAAACCACGGCGCATAGCGTCAAGCGCCACACACCATGGTCAATATCAGGCCTATTTTTTGCGCGGTTTACCGTCGTGCGGGCCGAAGAACTGCGGCGGATGATCGACCCAGCGGTCCTGACGCGTAGCGGCATAGCTCGGGTTCAGCGGATAGTAGATACGGTTATGCTTTTTATTCGCCTCGCCGACCACCAGTAAGCAGACCTCTTGCTCGGTATTATTCAGGAAAGTGTGGCACACGCCGGTACCTGCCGGGAACCCCACGCTATCGCCGGGCTCAAGCTTCCATAAATAGCCGTTGATCCAGACTTCCGGAAAACCTTCCAGTACATAGACAAACTCTTCTTCATCGCTTTCCGCATGCGGATAAGAGGTCCGTCGCCCCGGCGGTAAACGCTCATGATGGATACCCAGCCGGTTCAGACGCAGGCCGCGCGCCAGCGGCGCGCCGATGGAAAAAAGCTCGTTACTGTCGGAGTAGGTGGAATCATCCGCACCTTCCAGTTCGCGCCAATGTCGAATGCAATCAGGTCGTTTCATCGTTTTCTCCCGAAAATGAGATACATCAGGTATAGCAAAGCCTGCTGGTTCTCGGCGTTTTACCTGGTTCGTGATAAAGTAACAGTTTCAATATCCCGCAACCAGAGGATGCTCATGGATAACTCCACTTCGCAAGAAATGTTAGCGCAAGCTGAAAGGCTGTGCGCGCAGCGTGGCGTACGCCTGACACCGCAGCGACTGGAAGTGTTGCGTCTGATGAGCCTGCAGCAGGGAGCGATTAGCGCCTATGACCTGCTGGATCTCCTGCGTGAAAAAGAGCCGCAGGCGAAACCGCCAACGGTTTACCGCGCGCTGGAGTTCCTGCTGGAGCAAGGCTTTGTACATAAAGTGGAATCCACTAACAGCTATGTACTGTGCCACCTTTTCGATCAGCCGACCCACAGTTCAGCCATGTTTATCTGTGACCGCTGCGGCGTGGTCAAAGAAGAGTGTGCGGAAGGCGTAGAAGATATTATGCATACGCTGGCGGCCAAAATGGGCTTTGCACTGCGTCATAACGTCATTGAGGCGCACGGCCTGTGCGCGGCCTGTGTGGAAGTCGAAGCCTGCAGCACCCGTGAGCACTGCCAACACGATCATACCATCCAGATTAAAAAGAAAGCCCGCTGAGTCGGGCGACGTCAGCGGGAAGTAACGGCATATCGCTATGCCGTTTTTCAGGCATTAACAGGGGTTAAAACGTCAGCCGCTACCAGCGAGTATCGTTTTTACGCTCCCAGTCAGATACCTCTTTCTCGGCCTGATCTTTTGCGTAGCCGTAGCGTTCCTGAATTTTACCGACCAACTGGTCGCGTTTCCCTTCGATGACCGCCATATCGTCATCGGTCAGCTTACCCCACTGTTCCTTGGCTTTACCTTTAAACTGTTTCCAGTTACCGCTGATTTCGTCTTTATTCAT
>CABUCP010000120.1 GCA_902490055.1 uncultured Klebsiella sp.
GTAGCCATTTATGGCTGCAGATCATCACGCAAAATAAGCTCTTCCACCGTCTGGCCTTCACCCTACAGGGTATTATCGTCAACGTGCAGGCGGTGCTGTGGCTGCAAAAAGGTAGCGAAGCGGCGGAAATCTTAACCACCTGCGCCCAGCTGTGGGTGATGATTTACGCCATGCTGTCCTTCTTCTCGCTGCTGGACGTGATTTTCAATCTGGCGCAGAAATTCCCCACCGCCTCGCAGCTGCCGCTCAAAGGTATTTTCCAGGGCGTTAAGCTGGTTACCGCGATTATTATCGGCATTCTGATTATTTCGCTGCTGATAGGCCAGTCGCCGGCAATTCTGATAAGCGGCCTTGGGGCGATGGCCGCCGTACTGATGTTGGTATTTAAAGACCCGATTCTTGGCCTGGTGGCCGGTATTCAGCTTTCCGCCAACGATATGCTGAAACTGGGCGACTGGCTGGAGATGCCGAAATACGGCGCTGACGGCGCGGTTATTGATATCGGGCTGACGACGGTGAAAGTGCGCAACTGGGATAACACTATCACCACGATCCCGACCTGGTCACTGGTCTCGGATTCGTTTAAAAACTGGAGCGGTATGTCGGCTTCCGGCGGTCGTCGCATTAAGCGCAGCCTGAACATCGACACCACCAGCATCCATTTTCTTGACGAGCAGGAGCAGCAACGTCTGATTCAGGCCAAACTGCTGAAGCCGTATATGGATTCGCGCCATCAGGAAATTAACGAATGGAACCAGCAGCATGCCAACGAACCTTCGGTGCTCAACCTGCGCAAAATGACCAATATCGGCACCTTCCGCGCCTATCTGCAGGAGTACTTACGTAATCATCCGCGGCTGCGTAAGGACATGACTATGATGGTCCGCCAGCTGGCGCCGGACGCCAACGGCCTGCCGATAGAGATCTACTGCTTTACCAATACCGTGGTGTGGGCGGAGTATGAAGGGATCCAGGCGGATATCTTCGACCATATTTTTGCGGTCGTTGATGAGTTTGGTCTGCGTATTCACCAGACGCCGACCGGCAACGACATTCGTTCGCTGTCGGGCGCGCTATCGTCCTGATTCCCGGCTGGCGCGCATTGCGCGCCAGCGTACTCTCACTCCACTATCATTTCTCAGGGCTAGCCGTCGACGCAGTTTAAGGAGATGATCTTTTCACCAACATGGATTATCGCCAAAGGACGCTCTGCATAATGAAATTAACAACAACGTTTGTCGCGCTTGGCTGCGCTTTAGCACTCCTTTCCGGTTGTACCTCATCGAAGACCTCGCCAGAACGCCATGCTTACAGCTTCGTGTCTCACCGCTCAGATTTCGTCGGCGGTAATTTCACCGTTAACCGTCAGCAAAATTATCAGATGAACCTGCCTAACTTCCGCGATATCTACGCCCGCGGGCAAGAAGATCGGAAAAAAGGGGTGAGCGAAAGCGATGCGCAGCGGGTTGCCGACGCCATTAAGCAACAGGCGCTGGAAGGGGTGAAGTCACAACACTCCTTCAACGGTAATGCGAGCGATCGGTGGAGCGAAACGATGGAAGCGAAGGATGCTCGTCTGTTTGGTAATGAGCTGGCTGGGGCCTATCTGGACGGCTTCCACGGGATAAAATAAGTTGTGTCGCCCCGCCAGTCAGCGGGGCGATAAGCATTACGCCGGGCGGCGCAGCAGTTTGAAGGCGGCAAACAGGAACAGGATCCATACCGGCAGCAGTACCGCCGACAGTCGCATCCCGTCAATGGTGCACATCAGCACCAGAATCAAGGCCAGGAACGCGATGCAGAAGTAGTTGCTGGCTGGTGCCAACAGCGCTTTAAACTTCGACTCGCGCCCTTTACGCCGCTGTGCGGCACGGAACTTCAGGTGCGCCATGCAGATCATAATCCAGTTCAGCAGCAGGGTCGCCACCACCAGCGCCATCAGCAGCCCCAGCGCCTCATGCGGCAACAGGTAGTTCAGCACCACCACCAGCGAGGTGATGATACCGGACAACAGCAGCGAATTCACCGGTACGCCGCGTTTACTAACGCGGGCGAGAAACTTCGGCGCATTGCCCTGTACCGACAGGCCGAACAGCATCCGGCTATTGGAATAGACGCCGCTGTTGTAAACCGACAGCGATGCGACCAGAATGACGAAATTCAGCGCGGAAGCCACCACGTTGCTGTCAAGATTATGGAAAATCATCACAAACGGGCTGCTATCGGATTTAATCTCTACCCACGGATAGAGCGCCAGCAGCACCACCAGTGAGCCGATATAAAACAGCAGGATACGGTAAACCACCTGGTTAACCGCTTTCGGAATGCTCTTTTCCGGGTTTTGCGCTTCCGCGGCGGTAATACCGATAAGCTCCAGCCCGCCGAAGGAAAACATAATGACCGCCAGCGACAGCACCAGGCCGTGCCAGCCGGTGGCGAGGAATCCACCGTGCTTCCACAGATTGTCGAATCCAGCCTTACTGCCGCCGTGGCCGCCGAACAGCATCCACAGGCCAAAGGCAATCATGCCGATAATCGCCAGTACTTTAATCAGCGCGAACCAGAACTCAGCCTCTCCGTACAGGCGCACGTTAACCAGGTTGACGGCATTAATAATGATGAAGAAGGCTGCCGCCCAGACCCAGGTGGGGACATCGGGGAGCCAGTACTGCATGTAAATCCCGGCGGCAGTCAGTTCCGCCATCCCCACCAGCACGAACATCACCCAGTAGTTCCAGCCGGAAAGGAAACCGGCGAACGGGCCCCAATATTTATAGGCAAAGTGGGCAAAGGAACCGGATACCGGCTCTTCCACCACCATTTCGCCAAGCTGGCGCATGATGAGAAAAGCGACAATACCGGCAAGCGCGTAGCCAAGGAGTACCGCCGGGCCGGCCATCTGGATTGCGGGACCAATGCCGAGAAACAGGCCGGTACCAATAGCGCCGCCAAGGGCGATAAGTTGAATATGTCGGTTTTGTAAACCGCGGTGCAGCGTCGGTCCGCTCTCTTCTACGGCATCCGACGACGTTGACGCGTCTTTCACGTCGTTCCCCTGTGTGTTTTTGTGAAGGGGCACCTTTTATCACTTAGGGGGGATTGTCGCAAGTTGCACGGGGCAAGCGTCAGCCGCCCGCCCCGCTTTTTTTGCGTTAGAAGTCGTAACTCATTGAGACGCGAACGGTACGCGGATCGCCTTCGAACAGATAGGTACCGGTATCGTCAATGCCGGACCAGTACTTCTCGTTGGTCACGTTGGTCACCCCGACGCGCCAGGTCATTTCGTTCTGGTCGGCGTTCAGGCGCATACGATAGCGCAGGCCTAAATCCAGGGTGGTGTAGCTATCCAGCTTCTTGGTGTTGGCCGCATCGGCATACTGCGAGCCGCTATGATTGACTCGCGCGGTCGCGGTCAGGCCTTCCACCGGCTTGATATCATACTCGGCGCCGAGCACCGCGTAGAAGTTAGCCACCCCGATGGCATCTTTACCGTCGGTGGCGCCTTTAGCGGTTTTAGTCTGTTTGGCATCCAGCCACACCGTACTGGCGTTAAGACGCAGCCCCAGCATCGGCTCGCCGAAGACGTTCATCTCTACGCCGCGGTTACGCTGCTCGCCGTCGAGGCCGTAATTGCCATCGGTATCGGAAATGGCGTTCGGTTTTTTGATTTCAAACAGCGCCAGCGATCCGCCGATCGTACCGTAGTCGATCTTGACGCCCACTTCGTCCTGCTTCGAGTGCGCGATCCCGGTACTCTGCCCGGCATTGGCCGCCGTAGTCGGCGCCACAGAGCCCGGCTGCAGCGCTTCGGTATGGTTAGCATACAGCGACAGCTGCTCCCACGGCTTGTACACCAGGCCAAACGTCGGCATCCAGCGGCTTTGGGTATAACGCGACGAGGTATCTTCCAGCCCGGTGGCGTTGCTGTAGTTTCGCACGACCACTTTCTGATGACGAGCAGCCGCGGTAAACAGCACCTTATCGTTAAAGAAGCCGAGGGTATCGCTCAGCAGCCAGCCCTGCGTACGGCTGCGCGAGGTGACCAGCGGATCGTGGTAGTTGCCGCCAAAATAGGCGTTATCCGGCATTGCCACATCGCGGTTGTCATAGATATTGGTGGTCGGGTTCTTCGCCGACATCCGCCAGGCGGTCGCATCGGTATGCACCTGCGCCGCATAGCCGAGATTCACCTTATGCGAAATCGCGCCGGTATTGAAATCGCCGCGTACCCCGCCCATACCGCTGATCGCATCGATGATGCGGTTAGTATCAAGACGGCCAACCGTCGCATCGCCGTTTTTATTGAGCAGCTTCGGCGCGCTGTAGGTGCCGATTTCATGCGAATGCTGACCGCCGAGGGCGCTGTATACCGTCCAGCTATCGGTCAGGTCATATTCCGCCTTCGCCATGCCGAACTCGCTTTCGATATCGCTATAGCCCCACTTCTGGCTGTAGTTTTTGCTGTTGTCCGGCAGCGCCGGGACGAAATCCACGCCGCTGATATTGACGCCCATCGTACCGCCGTGGAACGTTTTCTTCTGATAGCCGAAATCGAGCGAGGAGCGGAAACGATCGCCGCGGTAATCAAGCCCCAGCGAAGCCAGCGTGGTACGGCGTTTATCGTTATCGATAGCGCCTTCGCCCTCGCGATGCACCAGGTTGACCCGGGCGCCGAACTGGTTGTTATCGCCGAAACGGCGCCCCAGGTCGAGGGTACCGCCGACCTGGGAATCAGAGGTATAGTCGACGCCAACGCGTGCGGTCGGCAGATCTTCCGCCCGCTTCGGCTCGAGGTTAATCATCCCGCCGACGCCGCTGCTGGCCGCGCCGTTAAGCAGGCTGTTAGCCCCTTTGAAAATTTCAACGCGCTCCAGCATCTGGGTGTCCATCACCTGACGCGGCACCACGCCCGCCAGGCCGCCCATGGTCATGTCATCGCCATCGAGCTTAAACCCGCGGATTCGATAGGTCTCTGCGAAGTTGCCGTAGCCCTGTACGGCCTGCACGCCAGCGTCGTTGCTGACGACATCGGCGATAGTTTTTGCCTGCTGGTCCTGAATCAGCTTCGAGGTATAGCCGATGACGTTAAACGGGACGTCCATCGCTTTTTGTTCGCCAAGCATTCCCAGACGGCCGCCGTGGGCGATCTGGCCGTCGAGGAATGCCGGAACTACCAGGTCGCCGCCGGATTTAAAATCGCCGTTTTCGTTAGCCTCGACGATGATGGTCTCTTCGCCAGGCTGCTTCGCGGCGGCAGCGTCCGCGGCCATCGCCGTTTGACTGGCGGCGCCGATAGCTAAGGCCAGCAGCGTTTTACGCAGCGGGAAGGATGAATAGTGCGTGGTGTGCATAATTTGCCCCATGGATGAGGATAAATGGATCAAAGGGCCCGTCGCCGGGCCAGTTATTTTTATTGCGCGTTCAGGTCGATACGTACGACGCTGTCCGGGCCTTTAGTGGAGTGGTCTTTATTGAAGGGCTGTTTGACGGTGACAAACAGCGTCTGACCATCGGCGGAAAGCAGCAGGCTGTTGGGATTGGCCGGCAGCGCCCAGCTTTTCTTCAGCGTGTAGCGGCTGGCGTCAAGGCTGATAACCTTGCCGGATTCACGCTGTGAAATATAAATCTCGTGGCGTTTCCCATTGAACTGCACCGCCAGCGAATCGCCGACGTCGAGCTGTTTAAGCAGTTTGCCGCTGTGGATATCCAACACCAGGGTGGTTTTCGCTTTCGAGTTATCGGTCACGAACAGACGACCGGTTTCGCTATCTTCGGCCATATTAAGCAGCAGCGCCGGCTTGTCGCCCAGCGGCTTCCAGCGCTGTTCAATGCGTTGGTTACGCGGGTTGATCACCAGAATTTCACCGCTGCCGTTGGCGGCGTATACGCGCCCGGTTTGTGCAGAATAGTGCAGGCCGGTCATCCATTTACCGGTGTTTTTAATCCGCGTTTTCAGCTTCAGGGTAGTGGCGTCAACCACCCAGATTTGCGCCGGGTCGGCGACCGCGCCAACGTAGAGGGTATTATTTAACAGCAGCAGCTGACGCGCCCCATAGGGGAGCCCTTTTTCATTGCGCTCGCTAAACAGCAGGCGGTTTTTTACCTTGCCGGTGGCGGTGTCGATAGCGCTGATGCCGCCGTCGAGCGAATTGCTGACGTATAGCGTTTTACCATCCGCAGAGAGCTGTAAAGCGAAGTTTTTCAGATCGGTATGCGTCAGGCCGATGGTATTAAGGGTTTGCGGATCCAGCTTGTAAACCGCTCCGCCCTGCACATCTTTAAAGCCTTCGGCGCTGGCGACGTACAGCGCATCGCCCTGCGGGCTTAGCGCCATCTCGTACAACCCTTCCGCTAGCTGGCGCTGCAGCGGTTGCGCCACGTTAGCCGCAGGAGAGTTAACAACCGGTTGAGCAACGGCAGCGGAATGGTGGGTCGCGCAGCCGCCTAACGTCGCGCTGATGGCCAGCGCCAACGCCGGAAGAGTGTATTTCATTGGAACAACCCTATAAAAAATCAATGACCCGGTGGTCGCGCAGCGGCCGATATTGTGTGTTTCCGGCCTGCTGTCTTTGCGTCACCCTACGCCTTCGCTGTTCCTTGTGAACGACTCACTGGCGCAGATCGATCCCTGCTTAGTCTGCGAACAAAAAAGAGAATGAGAACTATACGCATTATCGAGTGTCAAACAAGCCCCGGCGGGCAAAAAAGATAATCTGCTGATTTTTTAACGTGGAATGGCGGATTGATAGGGGGAGAAAAGAACTGCGGGATCGATACATACCCGGATAGCGGCGCATTACGTCTTATCCGGGCGACAGGAGGCTAAGCCGCACGCTTCTGGCGAAGGGCGGCTTAGCACGTTTAATGCAATTTCAGGCGCGGGCGAATAATACGGTTAATCCCGCCGGACAGCATCATCAGGCCGGTTTTGAAATAACCGTGCAGCGTCACCTGATGCATCCGATACAGCGAATCGTAAACCATGCGCGCAATACGGCCTTCGACCATCAACGGGCCGATCGGCAGATGCCCCATAATGCTACCGAAGGTGGTATAGCTGGACAGTGAAACCAGCGAACCGCGATCGCGATAGGAGAACGCTTTCAACTTATGCCCCTTCATCCGGGCGATAATATTGTCGGCAGTGAACAGCGCCATTTGATGCGCCGCCTGGCCACGCGGTGGAATAAATCCGCCTTCCGGACGCGGGCACGCCGCGCAGTCGCCGAAAGCAAAAATATCGGCGTCGCGCGTGGTTTGCAGCGTAGGCTCCACCACCAGCTGATTGATACGATTAGTCTCCAGTCCGGCAATCTCTTTCATGAAGTCCGGCGCTTTAATCCCGGCCGCCCAAACGATTAAATTCGCCTCGATAAACTGGCCGTCTTTGGTATGCAGACCATTTTCCTCAACGCCGGTGATCATGGTGTTGGTCATTACATTAACGCCAAGCTTGCTCAACTTATCGTGGACGGCGCTGGAAATTCGTTTTGGTAGCGCGGGTAAAATACCATCGCCGGCTTCAATCAGGCTGACATTTAACGCATCGTTAGTCAGATCTTTATAGCCATAGCTGTGCAGTTCTTTCACCGCATTATGCAATTCGGCAGATAATTCAACGCCGGTCGCGCCGCCGCCGACGATAGCAATATTAACTTTACCGGTGGCCTCTGGATCGGCTGAATAACGCAGGAATAATTTTGCCTGCTCGGAGCTATCGAGGAAAATACAGTGCTCTTTAACGCCCGGCGTATTGAAATCGTTAGACGTACTGCCCAACGCCATCACCAGCGTATCCCAGCTCAGCTTACGCTCCGGCACCAGCACTTCACCCTGCTCATCCAGCAGTGCGGCGATAGTAATGGTTTTATTCTGCCGATCGATATCCATCACCGAACCGTGCTGAAAGGAAAAATGATGCTTGCTGGCATGCGCGAGAAAGCTCAGCGCATCGACGCCTTCATCCAGCGAACCGGTAGCCACTTCATGCAGCAGCGGTTTCCACAGATGGCTCTGGCTGCGATCGACAAGCGTGATATTCGCTTTACGCCGGCGTCCTAATTTACGCCCCAGTTGGGTAGCCAACTCCAGTCCGCCGGCGCCGCCGCCGACAATAACGATCTCTTTTAATGGCGTA
>CABUCP010000121.1 GCA_902490055.1 uncultured Klebsiella sp.
CCCGCCAATACATCGAAAAAATCAGATTTAAATTGCCATTACATTCATCTTTTCCGAGCTATTCATCCCCCAGCTAATCATAGACAACGCGCAGTAACGTAAGCTGCTTGTCTTCATCGAGGTAGCTTTTCTCCACCGTCGCATGGGGAGCGGCCAGCGACGTCGTGATATTTTCAACGATTGCGTGCCGCTCAATGCGATCGGCGCGCTGGCACAAGATTTCGCTACTTTCCGTTTCATTCCAGCAACTTTCGGTGACGACGTTACCAAAAAATTGAATAGTGCCGGCGGAGAGCGCCTGCGCGCCGCTGCTCGCGAGCAGCAAAATTACCGCCAACCCTGACCATTCGTGCTTGCAATTCATGGGCAAAATCCTCGCCTGGAGGCATGGGATAACCGGAGCAAGCGCCCCGGTAGCGGAACTCAACCTTTGGCTTGCTGGATAGCCATCTGCAGCGCATCCTGCGAAGCGCTACCCGGCACGACCGAGATCCGCCCGGCATCCGCATTGGCCTGCGGCATCACCACAAAAGCCGGCGTGCCGGTGAAATTCATATGCTGGGCCAGCGCCTGATTGCTTAATAGCGCATCGTGTATCGCCCCGCTGTCCTGCGCCGTTTTCACCGCCATCATCTGCGGCTGGGTCAGATAGTGCGCCGCCAGCGAATACACATCTTTCTCAGCTAACTGGCCTTCTACTTTCCCGGTGGCGTACAGCGCATTGTGCCAGGCCAGATACTTCGCGCCGCCGTCATTTAGCCATACCTGCTCGCCGACCCGCGCCGCCAACCCGGATACCGGCCAACGCGATGAAAAGATAGGGAATTCTTTAAAGATAAAGCGCGTATCAGGATTCGATTTTACCAACGCTTCCACTACTGGCGACATCTTGCTACACCAGGAACACTGGTAGTCAAAAAACATCACTACCGCCGCTTTGGCATTCGCCGGGCCGACGGAGGGGCTGCTGGCGCTCAACAACTCGGAACGATACTGCAGCGCCAGCTGCGCATAGGCCTGCTTCTGCGCAATCTGCTGGCGCTGATGCAGCGTTTCGCTGGCGGCAATCAGAAATTCAGGGTGATCGGCGAGATACGTCGCCACCGCTTCGCCAACTTTATCAGGGTGACTGGCGATATACGCTTCAGCCGTCGGGCCAATATCAGCCGCCGTCGGGCTCGCTCCCGCCGCCAGCGCGGAAAAAGAGATTACGCCGCCAAGCGCCAAACACGCCGCCGATTTACAGGAAAATTTGAGCATTATTGAGTTCTCATTATCAAGGTCAGGGGATGCCCACAGGGGCCATTAAAAAGCATTATCGCCGCGGCACCGTCGCCAGAACCGGCGGCATCACGCCCCCGGCATCATTGATGCTTTGCCAACGCACGGCGCAGGTTTTCGCCTGCCGGCACCACGACGTCCGCCGGGTAGAAAACGGGGCCACCACGCCTGCCGCGTTAATCGACTCGCCGTTGGCGCGCGTTAAGAAGAGCGTGACGTAATAGGGCCCGGGATTGCGCACCGTCAGCCCGTCCGCCGTCAGCGTCCAGACTAGCTGCCTATAGGCTTGCTGCGGATCGCCGGTTAGCCCTACGGGTCGATACAGCAGTTTGAGCGCCGAGCGGAATGCCATCTGCACGCTATTTGCACCGATTCTCCCCGATGGAATAGTGGCGATGCTGAGGGTGAACAGGCTTTCACGGTCCTGCGCCAGCGGCTCGCCGCGCCAGGCGACGCGCAGCGTGTTTTCCTGCCCGGCCCGCAAGAGGAAAAGCGGCGGCGTGACCACAAACGGCGCTTTTTGTACGCTGTAGTTATCTGCCCCCGGCCAGCGGCTGCTGGTCAGCACGTGGCTATCCACCAGCCAGTCGCTATCTGAGGTATTACGCAGCGGAACGCTCAACGTCGTCATCCCGGCGTGATAAATAAAGCGGGTACCGCCAATCACTACCCCCGCGTGACTTATTCCAAAGGGCAGTAACCAGAGCCATAACCAGCAGAGCCGTCGTTTATTCATAACTCAACACAAAGGTCGCGGAAGCATCGGCAACGCCCGGCGCCACCGCGCCGCCGTCAGCCACATAGCGGGCATAAAACAGTAAACGTTCGGACGCGGCGCCCGAGCTCAGCGCCTGCACATCGCTCTGCGCACCCGGCGTTATCCGCTGTTTATTCTTGTCATACAGCGCAATCCCGATACCAGAAGCCGCACCCGCCTCTTTATTCAGCGCAAAGAGATCGCCGTTTTGCGCGTCGCCGACGCCGCTAAAACTCACCGTCACGCCGCTGGCGGTACTGCCGCAGTTTTGCAGGGTAATCGCAAACGGCTGCCACTCGCCGCCATCGCCAGCCTGATAAAACTGGCGGTTACTGACGGTTCCCATGTCGACCTGGATGTTCTCGGAATCCGGCGACAGCGTGCAGGTGTTGTCGGTAATCGTCCCGGTCACGTAGACCCGTCCGTCGTGCGCCCAGACGCAGGTCCATACCAGCGCGAGCCCCCAGCAAAAACACAGTTTTTTCATCATGGCGGCGCGTCTATTCATATTGCAGATCGAAATACATCACCGCCGTCGCATTGCCGGACGTCACGGTGGGCTGGGTGGATTTGTAGCGGATATAAAACGACAGGGTATTGCGGCCGCTTTTCAGCGGATAGACCACCGAGTCGGTGTTATTGATGCTGACGGCATCCTGGTCTTCATCAAGGATTTCCACGCCAACCCCGCTTGCCAGCATTTTTTCGCTGCCCATTCCGGTATCACTCAGCGCCAGCAGCGCCGGATTATCGCTGTCGGCGGCGCCGGTAAACCAAATTTTGCTACCGGTAATACCGCGCGAGCAGTCTTTCAGGTTGATGTTGAACGGCTTGAATTTGGTCGTCGTGCCGGTCGCGGGGAAATCTTCCACCGAGAACTGGCCTAAATCGATACTCTGGCTAAGGCTGGAAATTTCGACATCACAGGTTTGCGCGACGATCGTGCCGGTAAACTCCAGATTGTAGCCGCTATCATCGGCATAGCCGCCGCCGCTACACAGCATAATGAAGAAGATGAAATAACGAGTCAGGCGCATTTAATCGAAATCCACCCGTAAGCTGGCCAGCGCGGTAAACGCGCCTTCCGCCGGCGTTTCGCCGGTGGTGCTGACGGGATACGCCTGCAGGGAAATCGTTGCGCGACCATTTTCATCGGTCGTGAACGGCTCAACGCTGCTGGCATCATTCGGCGTTAACACTACGCCGTCGCTATTCGCCACCACCACGCCAACATCGGGGTTATCGGTGGCGATAGCCTGGCTTAGGTGGTTATCGGCAGTGGCAATTAAGCGCAGGCTCAAATTCACCTGCGAATCCACGCCGCTACACTTCACCGGTACGGTGAATCTTTTGTTCCTGACCCCAACCGGTTTCTCCCCGGCCCGGCTAAAGCCACCGCTGAACAAAGAGCCGAAATCGACAAGGATGGTTTGCCCGGCGTTAATCGCGCAGCTTTGCGGAACGGTGACGCTGCCGCTATAGACAATGCTGTAGACCACCTCGCTCAGCGGGTCATCGCCGGTGGTGGTGACATAGACATTAAACATCGTTTTCGGCTCGATATTTACCGTACCGACAAACGGTTTAACGACCTTAAGCTGAAATACCAGGTTAGAGTCGTGTACGGGAAAAGGCGAACCATTGTTGACGTTGGCGTCATAGCCCATATAGACGTAATTGACAGGCGGATAAAACTCCCCTGCTTCCGAGTCTTCGATCCGCATCGCGCCTTCAAGATAAGTCCCGTCCAGTTGCATGTATTTCCAGTCGCCGCTGGTTTCCACCACCGACGAGGTGGCGACATAGGAGCGAAACGTCCGCCCGGAAGTCGAAGAATCCACAGGGCAGATCGCCTGAACGCTAATATCCTGACTTTTGCTGAGCTGGGCGGTGGCGCCAGCCTGATTTTGCGCCGCCGTCAACGTGGTTGTCAGGTCATAGTCAACGGTGGCCGGCGAACCATTGGTATTCTGGCAAACGGCCGCCAGTCCGCTACGGGACAGCAGCATCCCCAGTAACAAGAAAATAAAAGAAACAGACTTCATTTAGCGACATTCCAGGTGCTGACGCGCCAGCGGCTGGCCGGCGTCAGAAAGATGATAATGAGCAACACATTGCCGATCGGGCTGTGGCCCCCACTGCGCTTTCAGCGTGCCCTGCGGGCTGAGGCCCGACAGGTAAACTTCGCCGTCATCGCCGGCGATGGCCTCTTCGGCGCTATCGACAACGGAAACGGTCGTGCCGAACGGTAGCGGTTTTCCGCTATGGTTTAGCGTGAACAGCGCCCGCTCGCCCACCCGTGCGGTGAAGTTCGCTAATACCAGCGCCCCCTGCGTTGGCACGACGTTGACCACCGCATCATCAATATCGACGTTGTCTTTGAGCGATCCGACATCCAGCGCCATGCGGTTCTGCCGGTAGGTCGTCGCATACGGCACGACCGCATAGCCGCGGCCATCGGTCTGGATCCCCGGCTGATCTTCAATCTTGACGCTCTCCGCCCCCGGCACGGCGATCAGGACGTTGGTATCGCCCAACGGCTGGCTGAGCGTCACGCCGTGGGCGTGCGCTACGATGCCGCCGCTAAGACCGTAGTTGAGCTGCTGGTAATCACCCTGTTCGCTGTTGTTGTAGCCAACATTGAAGTTGCCCATCGCGCCGTCGTATTCGAGGCTGGCGGAACCGCTCTCCCCGACGCCATGATTCTGATAACCCTGTTGCACGCTGTAGCTCAGGTTGTTTTGATCCAGCAGCGTGCCGCTGATCCCGCTATTCTGCGTCATGCCGCCGTGGCCATCGCTACTGGTAGAGAAGGTGGCGTAAACGTTATGTCGGCGCTGAGTGATATCGTCGCCGTGCGAAAGCCACTGGCTGAGCGGCAGCGATAAATTAAGCGCCAGCGCCTGGTCGCGTTGCTCCTCTCCGGGGGCGCGGCTGCTGCTGTATGACAGGCTCCACGACACTCCGCCAAGCGTATCGCTGAAGCCGACCTGCAGTAATTTGTTGGTTTCATCAGTATGCCAGTAGCTCTGCTGGCTACCGGTGACATACAGCGAGCCAAGATGACCGAACTGCTGCGAGATATTTACCTGCACCTTGCCGCGTTTGGTGTAATACAGATCGTAGTAATCCGTTGGATTGCGCTCGCTGTCATCATCCTGCTGGCCGTTATAGCCAGACATCCGCTTCCACGCGGTATCATCGAGCGTGTAAAAACCGGAAGTCGAGTAGCGGTAGCCCAGCAGCTGGAAGTGGGTGCCAAGATCGTTAAGCGATTTGGCGTATAAAAAGCGCAACGATTGCCCCTGATGTTCGCTTTCATCCGCCAACGTACTGTAGGCCTGGGTAAGATCGAGAGAAATCGCCCCCCAATCGCCGAAGTTTGCCCCGCTCCCCAGCGCCAGCGCCCGGTAGTCGGATGAAAACTGCGTTCCGCCATACAGCGTAAAGCCGTGCGCCAGCCCCCACATCAGCGTTGCCTGGCCAAAGCTCACATCCCGCTTCTGACTGCTGTCGCCGCGATAAGTCGCGGCGGTGGCGGCGTATTTCACCCGCCCTTCACGCTGCAGGACCGGTACGGCGGCATAAGGCACGCTATAGCTGGAAATACTGCCATCAGACTCCTTAACCTCAACGCTCAGATCGCCGCTGGAGGAGGTAGGATAAAGATCGTCGATGGTAAAGGCGCCGGGCGGCACATAGCGCTGGTCGATGGTGTAACCGTTCTGACGGATCGTCACCTGGGCATTACTTTTGGCAATACCGTGAATGGTTGGCGCAAAGCCCTTCATGCTGTCCGGCAGCATGTTGTCATCCGATGCCAGCTGTAATCCACGAAATGGCAGGCTATCAAAAACCCCGGAGGGGGTGTAACTATCGCCGGCCGTCAACTCGCCTTTCAGCGCCGCCACATCCCGCTCAACATAGGTACTGATATGCTGCCAGTCGTTTTTGTTCTGCTGGCTATCGCTGTTGTAGTTCCACGTCGAATAATCACGCAACCGCCATGCGCCGAGGTTCACACCGCTATTGAGGCCGAGAAAATAGCTGTCGTCATTGGCGCCGCCTGCGCTACGGTCCCGGCTATTGGCGCCGGTAAAGGTATAGTTGAGCAGCAGCGCGTTGATACCTTCATCCCAGTTCTGCGGCGGAATATACCCCCGGGCCGGGTTGTTCAGCGCCGCCTGCGGGATGCTGATATCCAGCCGCTGCTGGCTAAAGTCGAAAATAGCCGTGGCGGCGGGGATCGCCGCCGCCAGATCGATGCAGTCATCCGCTTTCGCCTTCGCCAGGGTCGGAAAAGCGCTGATGTTGACATTCATGCCGCTCAGCATGGCCGGAGTCAGGCACGCGCGCAGGCCGGAGTTATCGGTAGCGTGGCTATCGGCGCGAAAAGTGATATCACGCATCGCCAGTACCGCGCCGTTAAGGTAGATATCGACCCGATAAATCCCCGGCGCCTGGCCATTGCCTTCAAAGCGCGACAAATCGGCGATTTTCGACGGATCGTCGGATAAAAACGCGGGATTAAAATAGTTATCGGCCCAGCTGCACGGCGGCGTAAAGAGGCCCAGCGAGATCAACGCCAGGCGAATAAACGAAGGGAGTCTACCCACCGTCAATGAGCGAGCGGCGGCATCGATTTTCAACACAATATCAATGGCTCAAGCAGGTTTGTAGCGGCGTGGTCGCGCCAAAATCGTTAATCGACTGAAAGCTCGCCTGCCCAGGCCCACTCTGCAACGTCTTCTCGCTTTTTGGCGGAATCATGGTGTTCGCTAACTTTCGACCAGCGACGTGAATATCAACCAGCGAGACATAATAGGGGGATGGGTTAGCAATGGTTAATCGCCCATCCACATTCCGGCAGCGCAACATCGCTGGCGCATCAATGGCGGCGATAGGCAAATTCTTAGGGCGAATAAAGAGTTTAATGACGCTTTGCGTGGCGATTTGCAGAGAGTTTGCCGCCAGCTTGTTTTTATTCACCGATGGAATAGCTTTGCTATTGAGATAAAAGACGCTTTCACGATCTTCCGGCAACGAAGGGCCGACGTACATGATACGCAGTAGATTTTCCTTCCCTGGCTGAATAACAAATAGCGGCGGCGTAATGACAAAATCAGCGCTTCTACCACCATCGGCATTTGCCACCCATGACTGGATTAAAAACACATTATTGCTGGAGGAGTTAATCACCGGCAGAGAGACCTGTTTATCGCCCTGCGGATAGATAACCCGGGTGGACCCCAGCGCAATACCGCCGGCATGGGCTAATTGCGCCATTCCCAGCGTCGCCAGTAACAATAGTGAAAGCAAAATCGGGGTAATTTGCGTACGCATTCTTTCATTAACCAGGGAGAAAATAGAGTGCATCCCTCCGCCGCCATCAACGGAGGAGATGCGGATGCCAATCAGGAATAGACCATGCTGAAGGTCGCGGTCGCCGCGACGTTGCCTGCGGTTGCCGCGCCGGTCGCGATGTAATCAACACTCAGCGGAACGGTATTTTCACCATCGATCAGGGTGATGGTGCCGGAGGTGTCGCCAATGTTCAGCACCTGTCCATCCGGGCCGTACAGCTGCAGCGCAACGTTGGTCGCCGAGCCCGCGCCGGCGGTATTCGCCAGTGAGCCGGCAAGCGTGCTGTCCTGCTGGCCATTAAAAATAACCGCCGCATTCTGGCTAACGGTGGTGTCGCAATCTTCCAGTTTGATTGAGAAATCTTCTTTCTGATTCGCCACCATTCCCGCCGCCGTCAGCTTGCTGGTGCGAACCTGGCTCAGCGTGACGGTCTGATCGATAGAATCAGCGGAGACGGAACACGCGGCGTTAACCACCTGGCCGGTGAAGTTCACCGTGCCGCCGGATACCGTTGAAGTGTCCGCGTTCGCGGCGCAGGTTACCCCGCCCGCAGCAATAGCAGTGATGACCATCGCGAATAGATGCTTTTTCATAAATACCCTTTTAAATACAAAAGCCGATACTAGAATTAATAATGAGGGGTGTGCCGGGCCCGCTTCACAGAGATCCCTAACTGGCACTGGGCGCAAAAACGTTAAATTTCTTAGCAAGCAGAAATGTTAT
>CABUCP010000122.1 GCA_902490055.1 uncultured Klebsiella sp.
CCGAGAAATAATCGGCGGTATCTCTTTAATGGATTAACTGGGAAAATGCTGATGTCTGTAAATACTGAAACGAGCTCCGCGCAGGGGCAAACCACCGTACTTAACAAAGAAAGCGTTTACGCTTCTCTGTTTGAAAAAATTAACCTGAGCCCGGCGTCAAGCCTGGGCGATATTAACGCTTTTCTGGACGACGCAGCACTGTCAGATGCTTCCACGGGAGAGCGTTTGACGGCAGCGATGCAGGTCTTTATGGACTGCATTCGTCAATCTGGTCAGCAGGTGGAAAAGCTGGATAAAACGCTCATTGACCACCACATTGCGGAACTGGATTTCCAGATTAGCCGCCAGCTTGATGCCGTTATGCACCATCAGGAGTTCCAGAAGGTGGAATCTCTGTGGCGCGGGCTGAAGCAACTGGTGGATAACACCGACTACCGCCAGAATGTGAAAACGGAGATTCTCGATCTCTCCAAAGACGATCTGCGCCAGGATTTTGAAGACGCGCCGGAACTGATTCAAAGCGGTTTGTACTGGCACACCTATACGGCCGAATATGACACCCCCGGCGGCGAGCCAATCGGTTCGGTGATTTCGGCCTACGAATTTGACGCCAGTCCGCAGGACATGGCGCTATTACGCAATATTTCGAAAGTATCCGCCGCCGCGCACATGCCGTTTATCGGCGCCGTCGGGCCGAAATTCTTCCTCAAAGATTCAATGGAAGAGGTCGCGGCGATTAAAGATATTGGTAACTACTTCGATCGCGCGGAATATATTAAGTGGAAATCGTTCCGCGACACCGATGACTCCCGCTATATCGGCCTGGTGATGCCGCGCGTACTGGGGCGTCTGCCGTATGGCCCGGACACCGTACCGGTGCGCAGCTTTAACTACGTTGAGCAGGTAAAAGGCCCGGATCATGAGAAATACCTGTGGGCCAGCGCGTCGTTCGCCTTTGCTTCCAATATGGTGCGCAGCTTTATCCAAAACGGCTGGTGCGTGCAGATTCGCGGCCCGCAGGCAGGCGGCGCGGTGCGAGATCTGCCCATCCACCTGTATGATCTCGGCACCGGCAACCAGGTGAAAATCCCTTCCGAGGTGATGATCCCGGAAACCCGTGAGTTCGAATTTGCCAATCTGGGCTTTATCCCGCTGTCTTACTACAAGAACCGCGACTACGCCTGTTTCTTCTCGGCGAACTCAGCTCAGAAACCGGCGCTGTATGACACCGCGGATGCGACCGCAAATAGCCGCATCAACGCTCGCCTACCGTACATCTTCCTTCTGTCGCGCATTGCGCATTATCTGAAGCTTATCCAGCGTGAAAACATCGGCACCACTAAGGATCGCCGCCTGCTGGAGCTGGAGCTCAATACCTGGGTTCGTGGCCTGGTCACGGAAATGACCGATCCGGGCGACGAGCTGCAGGCATCGCATCCGCTGCGCGACGCCAAAGTAGTGGTGGAAGATATCGAAGATAACCCGGGCTTCTTCCGCGTCAAGCTGTACGCGGTGCCGCACTTCCAGGTGGAAGGCGTGGACGTCAATCTGTCGCTAGTGAGCCAGATGCCGAAGGCGAAAGCGTAACGCACAGGAGGTGCAATGAAGATTTACCGTCCGTTGTGGAGCGATGGAGCCTTCCAGGCCGCGCAGCAGTTCCAGCAGCTATCCCGCTGCTCAGCGCCAGCGGCGGTGATCTTGATGATGGGCAGGAAAGCGCGTATCCGCATCGTTGGCGATCGGAGGAGGTATCCATAACCAGCAGCTGATGCGTAGCGTAGGCGAGCATCTGGCGCTGTATCAGCGGCTTAGTGGGGCGCCTCCGGCAGCAAAACTACGGGAGCAACAGCGGCTGCGCGCTGATGGTTGCCTGAATGACTGGCAGCGGCGCGGCGAACCTTTGCGCTACGGGCTGGGGCTCTATATCGGTCTGCGCCTGATACCGCCGCTAGAAACGGCCTTTAATAGCTGGTCGCCACCTCTTCCCTGGCATTGTCCCTAAAGCGCTCGGAGTCGGTACGCAACTGGATGCGTGACACCGACGACGTGCCGGAAAGCTGTTTTGCGGTACAGGGCTATGGCGAAAGCCGTCCTGTCGCCGCTAATGACACGCCGCAAGGCAGAATGCTGAACCGCCGTGTCGAAATCAGTCTGGTGCCGCAGGCCACTGCCTGCCTGGCATCGGGCAATACCCCTGCGCCATCTCAGGATGATGACGCATCAAAAAATGAAATGGAGTAATTAACATGGCAATACCTGTCTATCTGTGGCTGAAGGACGACGGCGGCGCGGACATCAAAGGTTCCGTGGACGTGAAGGATCGTGAAGGCAGTATCGAAGTGGTGGCTCAGGAGCATAACCTGTACATCCCAACCGATAACAACACCGGCAAACTGACAGGGACGCGGATCCACACGCCGTTCCTGTTCACCAAGGAGATCGACTCCTCCAGCCCGTACCTGTACAAAGCGGTGACCACCGGCCAGACCCTGACTTCCGCCGAATTCAAGTGGTACAAACGATGCCGGTCAGGAAGTAGAGTACTTCAATACCACACTGGAAAACGTGAAGGTGGTGAAGGTCAATCCGCTGATGCACGACATCAAGAACCCAGCCTACGAAAAGCACAACCATCTCGAGCAGATCGAACTGCGCTACGAAAAAATCACCTGGACCTACAAAGACGGCAACATCATTCATTCCGATTCGTGGAATGAACGCACGACTGCCTGATGCCTGAAGCAGACGGTTCGCCGTCTGCTTTTTTGCTGAGCGCCTGCGCCTGCGGGCGTTCAGCAAAAATACTATCTGCCTGCCCAATCTTGTGCGCTTTGGCCTCCTGAACAGCAGGAAATAGCGATGGGCGGTAGCGTGTCCGGAATCGACAAAGAGAGAGTCTCATGGAAACCCCAGCTATTCTGTTACGCCGTTTAAATCCATATTGCGCCCGTGCCCTGGAAGGCGCAGCCTCCCTGTGCCAGGCTCGCGCGCATGCGCAAATCCTTCCAGAACATTGGTTGCTGAAACTACTGGAGCAGGGCGAGGGCGATCTGACCGTGCTGGCGCGGCGTTATGAGTGGGATATGGATGCTATCTGGCAGGATCTCCTCTCTTTTTTGGATACGCTTCCTCGATCGGTGCATAGCCGGCCGCAACTGGCCGGCAGCATACAGAGCCTGATGCAGGAGGCGTGGCTGCGGGCTTCGCTGGCCGGCGAGGCGCATATCCGCAGCGTTCATCTGTTGATGGCGTTAGTTAACAATCCGGCCCGCGTACGCTGTGACAGCCTGTGGCCGATGTTGACGCTGGGACAAACGCAGCTTGAGAGTCTGCGCCCGCTGCTGGATGCGCAGTCTGATGAACGTCCGGAATTACAGGAAGAGGGGCTGGCCCACGGTGGCGAGGTGGAGTTTATCGGGCGTCCGATGGATGCCGAAGTGGACGCCGGCGAACCTCATTCTGCGCTGCAGAACGCGCTGGATAAGTTCACGCTTGATGTGACCGCCCGCGCTCGCGAAGGCAAGATCGATCCGGTATTTGGCCGCGATAACGAAATCCGCCAGATGGTGGACATCCTCTCACGCAGACGCAAAAACAACCCAATCCTGGTAGGTGAACCCGGCGTTGGCAAGACCGCGCTGGTGGAAGGGCTGGCGCTACGGATAGCGGAGGGCAACGTTCCGGATAGCCTGAAGCCGGTCCTGGTGCGTACCCTGGATCTCGGCCTGCTGCAGGCCGGCGCCGGCGTCAAAGGCGAGTTCGAACAGCGGTTGAAGAATATTATCGCCGCGGTGCAGCAGTCGCCTGTTCCGGTACTGCTGTTTATCGACGAAGCCCATACCATTATCGGCGCCGGCAATCAGGCGGGCGGTGCGGATGCGGCTAACTTGCTGAAACCCGCGCTTGCCCGCGGCGAGCTACGAACTATCGCCGCCACTACCTGGAGCGAGTACAAGCAGTACTTTGAGCGCGACGCCGCGCTGGAGCGCCGCTTCCAGATGGTCAAAGTAGATGAACCGGACGATGACACCGCCAGCCTGATGCTGCGCGGCCTGAAATCCCGCTACGCCGAGCACCATGGCGTACATATCACTGATGAAGCGGTTCGCGCCGCCGTGACGCTCTCTCGTCGCTACCTTACCGGCCGTCAGTTGCCAGATAAGGCGGTGGATCTGCTGGATACGGCGGCGGCCCGCATTCGCATGGGAATCGATACCGTACCGGAACCGTTGACGCGCATGAAAGCGCAAATTACGGCGCTGGAATTAGAAAAACAGGCGCTGCTGGAGGACGCCATGGCCGGGAGCCGCAGCGACGATGAGCGGCTGGCGGTCATCGAACAGGAAGAGGTCCGCATTATTTTACAGCTCGACGAACTGGAAACGCAGTACGGTCAGGAGCTTAAAATAATGGAACAGCTGCTGGCCTGTCGCGCTGAACTTTCCCGCCGGGGAGAGATTGCCGGGCTGCAAAAGCAGCTTGCTGGCGTACAGCATAATCACCCGCTGCTGGGGCTGGACGTGGACGTGCGCACCGTGGCGACGGTGATTGCCGACTGGACCGGGGTGCCGCTTTCCTCGTTACTGAAAGATGAGCAGAGTGAACTGCTAAACCTCGAATTGAACCTCGGTAAACGGGTTGTGGGGCAGGATACGGCGCTAAACGCCATCGCTCAGCGGCTGCGGGCGGCCAAAACCGGGCTTGCATCGGAGCACGGTCCGCAGGGCGTGTTCCTGCTGGTGGGACCGAGCGGAACCGGGAAAACCGAAACCGCGCTGGCGCTGGCGGATGAACTCTTTGGCGGCGAGAAATCGCTGATTACCATCAATCTCTCCGAATACCAGGAACCACATACCGTCTCCCAACTGAAAGGGTCGCCTCCGGGCTATGTCGGTTACGGCCAGGGCGGCATTCTCACCGAAGCGGTACGCAAACGCCCGTACAGCGTGGTGCTGCTCGATGAAGTCGAAAAAGCGCACCGCGATGTAATGAATCTGTTTTATCAGGTGTTTGACCGCGGCTTTATGCGCGACGGCGAGGGGCGGGAGATCGACTTTCGCAATACAGTGATCCTGATGACCGCGAACCTGGGCAGCGACCTGCTGATGCAAATGCTGCAGGAGCGCCCGGAGTCCACCGAGTCCGACCTGCATGAGCTGTTGCGGCCGCTGCTGCGTGACCAGTTCCAGCCCGCCTTGCTGGCCCGTTTCCAGACGGTGATTTACCGGCCGCTCGGCCTACCGGCGATGCGCAGGATTGTCGGCATGAAACTCAACCAGGTGAGTCAACGTTTGTATCGTCATTACGGTATGACAACCGATATTGCTGAAGGCCTATACGACGCGTTAACGGACGCCTGCCTGCTGCCGGACACCGGCGCGCGTAACGTTGACAGCCTGCTTAATCAACAAATTCTACCGGTGCTGAGTCAGCAACTGCTGAGCCATCTGGCGGCAGGGCTGAAGCCGCAGAGCCTTTCTCTGGATGTCGATGAAGAAGGCGGCGTGGTCATGGAATTTAGCCACACCTGATGAGGATTTCTTAGCGTCAACGCCATCCCGGTACAGGATGGCGCGGGCGATGGGCATGCAGAACACTATCTGCAGGGCATTGCGGTCTTATGGAGAATAAATATGACCTGGATGAGTTCGTTGGGCCGTGAGCGCAACACTACCGCAGGAGCATAACCTGCATGGTTGGGAATATGAATTTAATCTCAAGCAAAGCTACCCAAAACGCGAACAGATCAACCAGTATCGCGAGAGCGACCTGGCGTTTATTCAGCGCCTGCTGGCCGAAGTCGGCATATTCTATTATTTCACCCTGCAGGAAGAGGCGCAGAGCGAAGTGGTGTATTTCGCCGATGCGCAGCGCGCGTTGATATTTGGTAAGACACTCCCCCGTCAACAGCCCGTCAGGAATGAGCGACAGCGGGGCGGAGTCCGTATGGGGCTGCGAGGCGGAGAGTGAACAGCGCAGGGAGGATCTTTATTAATGGCATCAGTTCTTACATTGATTAGTGCGAGTCAGGTAGCGCCGGAAGCGCTGGCCGCACAGACTCAGCAGCGTTTGCTGCTGTGGGAAAACTGGCTGCAGCCGGTCACGGCCGAGCAACCAACGGGCGATGATCCCGGCTATGACGATGATTTCCAGTTGATGCGCGAAGAAGTGAATAAGCTATCCGGCGCCAATACCGATCTGATTTGTCAGCTTGCGGAAAAGCTGCTGACCACCGTCACCCGGGATATCCGCGTCGCTTCATACTACGCTTGGGCCCGCCTGCACCGCGATGGCGAAGCGGGTCTGGCCGATGGGCTGGAATTACTGGCTGGATTAATGCAGCGTTTTGGCGTGAGCCTACACCCGCAGCGGGATCGCAGCAGGAGAGCTGCCCTTGACTGGCTGGCGAGCCAGCGCATGCTCGACAGCCTGTCGTTATACCCGGAGGTATGCAACGGCGATGCGCTACGTATCACCGGCGCGTTGCTGATCATGGAGCAGACGCAAGAAGGGGCGGTCCCCGGCGCGTTGTGCGCCGCCCTCGAAACCCGGTTAATGAAATCCGGCGGGCCAGAAGCTGTGGTTCCGCAGAATATCAGCGATGCGCCGCTAGCGGCGGCGGCGGGCAGCGCGCCAGTGCTCAGCGGTATCACCTCTGGTCAGGAGCTACTGACGCAGGCGCGGGTGCTGGCAAAGTATCTCAGCGACCAGCCGGATGGCTGGCTCTCTGCCCACCACCTGATAAAGAGCATTCGCCATGACACGCTGCATCAGTTGCCGCCGTTACTGGCGGATGGCAGAACTCGTATTGATCCGCCAAAACCGGACCAGCGGGCGCTGCTGAAAAGGCTGTATCTCCAACAGAGCTGGATGGAATTACTCGACCAGGCCAGCGAGATGTTTTCCCGCGGCGCAAACCATCTGTGGCTGGATCTGCAGTGGTATGTTCACCAGGCGCTGTTGAAATCCGGGCGCGACGCGCAGGCCGCTATTATTCAGCATGATCTGCAAGGACTGCTGGCACGTTTGATCGGCCTGGAAGGGTTGGCGTTTAACGATGGTACGCCGTTTGCCGATGAGGTGACGCTGAACTGGATACAGCAACAGGTGCTGGATAATGCAACCGTCTGGCTGGACGACACCGCTTCCCGCGCCGTCACCGCTTCCGGCGACGACAACATCCTTGAGTTAGAGCAGGAGGCGCTGGCTCTGGCCGACAGCGATGGCGCTGAGGCGGCGCTGACCTGGCTGCAACATCGTCCGGGTATCACCACCCCCAGAAGCCGCTGGTTACTGCGATTATTGATGGCGCGGATTGCCGAGCAGAGCGGGAAAAACGAACTGGCGCAACATCTGCTGGCGGAACTGGACGTGCTGGCAGCCACGCTGCCGCTGGCGCAATGGGAACCGGAACTACTGTTTGAAGTCCGGGCGCGTCATCTGCGGCTGTTGCGCGGTAAGGCCGGACGCAGCGAAACGGAAAGAGCCCGTCTGCAGTCGCAGATGGACCGTTTGCTGGCGGACCTGATTGCTATTGATCCCGCCCGCGCAGCGGTACTGTGCGTTTAAACGCCTGATGATCGTCATGGACGAGTAACGGATAACATACGATCGATGATTTAACCTTGCGCTATTTCGATGCTGGATCTTGACAAAGCCGGTACGCCGGATCCCTACGTAGAGCGTCTGTTTGAAGGGGTTGCTTTTTCCATGGAGCGCTTGCGGGAAAAGATTGATGACGACCTGCCCGAGCTTACCGAAGGGCTGGTTAGCATGCTGTGGCCGCACTATCTGCGCACCATTCCGTGGCTATCGGTGGTGGCGCTGACGCCGGAACTACCGACGATGAAGATGGCGGAAACGGTGCCTGCCGAGCTGGAGATATATTCCCGCCCGCTGGGGCCGAAAAATACCGTCTGCTGTGCCGCCTGCGCAGAGCGAGGGCCCGCGTGAGGTGCCGTTTATCGACAAGGATCGGCTGGACCGCGCGGCGTGGGGCTATGACTTTGCCCACACCGGCATCGTGGCGCTGCTGGGTTCGCCGCAGATGCTGGATTTTTACGATAATAACGTCCAGCCGGGTCTGCGAGTAAAACAATTATTGAACGTAATGTCGGCGAAAT
>CABUCP010000123.1 GCA_902490055.1 uncultured Klebsiella sp.
TAATTCTTCACTGCAAAGAAAAAGCGACTTCTCTGGAAGTCGCTTTTTTTTCGCTTATGCTTCAACCGGCGGTAGCGGCCAGCCGCCGAGGCGTTTCCAGCGGTTGACAATTTCGCAGAACAGCTGGGCGGTTTGTGCGGTGTCGTACAGCGCGGAGTGGGCCTGAGTGCCATCAAACTCCATACCTGCGGCGATGCAGGCTTTAGACAGTACGGTTTGCCCTAACGCCAGCCCGCTCAGCGCGGCGGTATCAAAAGTCACGAAAGGGTGAAACGGATTACGCTTCAGGCCCGCGCGTTCGGCGGCAGCCATGGTAAAACTGTGATCGAAGGTCGCGTTATGCGCTACCATAATCGCACGACTGCAATCGCTCTCTTTCATCCCTTTGCGAACCATTTTGAAAATCGCGTGCAGGGCATCATATTCGCTCACCGCGCCGCGCTGCGGATCGTTTGGGTTAATTCCATTAAAGGCCAGCGCTTCCGGCTGCAGGTTGGCGCCTTCGAATGGCTCAACGTGAAAATGTAACGTTTCGTCCGGCATCAGCCAGCCCTGCTCATCCATCTTCAACGTAATAGCGGCGATCTCCAGCAGGGCGTCGGTTTTGGCATTAAACCCGGCGGTCTCAACATCAATTACCACAGGATAAAAACCGCGAAAACGGCCGCACAGACCATTAAGTTGAGCGTTCTCGGACATCAGATTCTCTTAGCTGGAAAAAAGTAGCGCGCATTATGGCAAATTTTGCCGCGCCTTGCAGCAGGAAGGGAGAAAACATCGGGCGCGAATGCGCCCGAATTAGCTTAGTTGCCGAGGCCTCTACCGGCATCTTTCTCTTCGATCAGCTCGATTTTGTAGCCATCTGGATCTTCTACGAAAGCAATAACCGTGCTGCCGCCTTTTACCGGACCGGCTTCGCGGGTGACGTTGCCGCCGTTCTGGCGAATACGCTCGCAGGCTTCAGCCGCGTTGTCGACGCTCAGCGCGATGTGGCCATACGCGGTGCCGAGTTCGTATTGATCCACGCCCCAGTTATAGGTTAATTCGATAACCGCGGTATCGCTCTCTTCGCCGTAGCCGACGAAAGCCAGCGAGTATTTATACTCAGGGTTTTCGCTGGTACGCAGCAGCTTCATGCCCAGCACGTTGGTGTAAAACTCGATAGAACGTTGCAGGTCGCCAACGCGCAGCATGGTGTGAAGTAAGCGCATAATGTCCCCTATGCAGTTTATTTTGATACATCAGAGTCTTGAGTATAGCGGCGTTGGTACGCCGCTATCAATGGAGGGATTACAACGTCGGATAATCGGTATAGCCTTCCGCGCCGCCGCCGTAGAAGCTCTCCGGACGCTGTGGGTTCAGCGCCGCTTTCTTCTGCAGACGCGCCACCAGATCCGGGTTGGCGATGTAATCACGGCCGAATGCGACGGCATCGATCAACCCTTTATTGATAAGGTCGTTGGCTTTTTCTACCGTGTAGGCGCCCGCGCCAATAATCGCTCCAGGGAAGCGGTCGCGCACTTTCTGGCGGAATGCGTCGCTGTATGGCTGGCCGCCTGCCCAGTCCGGTTCGGACATGTGCAGATAGGCAATGCCGCGTTTCGCCAGCTGTTCAATCAGATACAGCGCGTCAGCTTCTTCATTCGGTCCGTTGTCAACGTTCTGGAAGCTGCCAATCGGCGACACGCGGATACCGATACGATCGGCGCTCCACTCTTTGCTTACGGCATCGACGACTTCCAGCACCAGACGCGCGCGGTTCTCGACGCTGCCGCCGTACTGGTCGGTGCGCTGGTTGGAAGACGGCGACAGGAACTGATGCAGCAGATAACCGTGCGCGGAGTGCAGTTCAACCAGATCGAAACCGGCGTCGCGGGCATTGCCTACCGCCTGGCGGAAATCATCAACGATCCCCGGGATTTCATCGGTTTCCAGCGCGCGCGGCATCGAGGTGTCGACGCGAATCGCGTGGCCGTTTTCATCGCGCAGCGAAGTACGGGTACCCGCGCTCAGCGCGGATGGCGCGACCGGCGCCGCGCCGCCTGGCTGCAGGCTGTTATGTGAAATACGTCCGGTGTGCCACAGTTGTACCGCAATATGGCCGTTCTCTGCATGTACGCCGGCGGTGATTTTCTGCCATGCGGCGATTTGTTGCGGGCTGTGCAGGCCCGGCGCGCCGGCATAACCTTTAGCCTGAGCGGAAATCTGCGTCGCTTCGGAAATAATCAGCCCGGAGCTGGCGCGTTGGCGATAATACTCCGCCATCAGCGGAGTAGGGATGTCGCCTGGCTCAATGCTGCGCAGACGGGTCAGCGGTGCCATAAATACGCGATTAGGGACGGTAACCGCACCCACTTGCAACGGGCTGAACAATTTTGATTCCGACATAATGACTCCTGAGTAGACCGGTCGTCTTGTAATGGATTAAATAAAAACGCCTGTTAAATGGCAGGCGCCGCAATAATTTGTTTGGCGTGGGCAAGGGCGCTTTCCAGCGGCGTTGCGCTACGCGTGATTTTGGCCTGCAGGTTCGCGCCCAGCCACAAGGAATACAGTACCTGCGACAGGGTCATGGCATCGCCATCAAACCGCAGACTGCCTTCCCGGCGGCCTTTTTCCAGCGCGTCGCCCAGCAGGACGATAATCTGACTAGCGCCTTTATCCATCGCGGTACGCATGTCTTCCGACAGGTCGCAGACTTCCGCCGACAGCTTAACGGTTAAGCAACCGCTAATAATACCCTGCTGGCAAAACTGATTCAGCGTGTGCTGATAGTAAGCCAGCAGCCGATCGCGATAGTTGCCCTCGCCGTGATCGAAGTGCTCGACCAGACGCTGCAAGTATCCGGTGTAGTGATGTTCAAGCAGCGCAACGCCGAAAGCTTCTTTGGAGCGAAAGTAATGATAGAAAGAGCCCTTAGGCACTTCCGCCGTTTTCAAAAGTTCGCTCAAGCCCATTCCGGTAAAACCGCGGTGCATGCATAACTGCTCGCCGGTGGCCAGGATATGTTCTCGAGTATCGCATTCGCTGTGTCTGTTCATGGGGCTCACTGTAGTAGACCGATTGGTCTAATGCAAGCAAAAAGATTGCTGCCCACGGTAAGCAGGGGTAACAAAAGTTGCGCACTGGCGATGAAACGTCTTCAATGAGAGACAGAGAGAACGAACAGGAGATCGGTGGTGGCAGAACAGCTGGAGTTTTTCCCGGTACAAAGTCCGTGCCGGGGAATCTGTCAGTCCGACGAGCGCGGCTATTGCCGCGGCTGTTTTCGCAGCCGTGATGAGCGCTTCAACTGGCAAAAAATGAGCGATGCGCAGAAACAAGACGTTCTGCGCCTGTGCCGCCAGCGTCTGCTGCGTAAAATTCGCGCGACTAAGCAGGAGGCGGCGGAAGAACCGCAGCAACCCTCACTGTTTTAAGGGAAAATGTGCGTATACTCAAAACACTTTTTTGTCGAGGAAGCGTTTATGGTTCAGCGTATTGCTATGGCTCCGCAGGGGCCGGAATTTTCACGTTTTGTTATGGGCTACTGGCGTTTGATGGACTGGAATATGTCTGCCGATGCGCTGGTCGGCTTTATTGAGCAGCACCTGGATCTGGGGATTACTACCGTCGACCACGCCGATATCTATGGCGACTATCAGTGCGAAGCGGCATTCGGCGAAGCGCTGAAACGCGCGCCGCATTTGCGTAGCCGCATGGAAATCGTCAGCAAATGTGGGATTGCAACCAAAGCGCGCGCGGAAAACACCATCGGTCACTATATCACCGACCGCGATCACATCATCCTGAGCGCGGAACAATCCCTGCGTAATCTGGCGACCGATCGCCTCGACTTGCTGCTGATTCACCGTCCCGATCCGCTGATGGATGCCGATGAAGTCGCCGAAGCCTTTATGGCGCTGCATCACAGTGGCAAGGTGCGCCATTTTGGTGTCTCTAACTTTACGCCAGCGCAGTTTACCCTCCTGCAGTCGCGCCTGCCGTTCACGCTGGCGACGAATCAGGTCGAGCTGTCGCCGGTACATCAGCCGCTGCTGCTTGACGGCACTCTTGATCAGTTGCAACAGCTGCGTATTCGGCCGATGGCCTGGTCTTGCCTCGGCGGCGGACGCCTGTTCAACGAAGAAGGCTTCCAGCCGCTGCGTGACGAGCTGGCGCAGGTCGCTCAGGAGCTTAACGCCGAAAGCATCGAGCAGGTGGTGTATGCCTGGGTGCTACGCCTGCCGTCGAAACCATTGCCGATTATCGGCTCGGGCAAAATCGAGCGCGTGCGTGCGGCTATTGTCGCGGAAAAACTGAATATGACGCGCCAGCAGTGGTTCCGTATTCGTAAAGCCGCGCTGGGTTACGACGTGCCGTAAGCCGCTTCTCGCCTCCGGATGCGTTTTCCTGGTTTACACTTATCAGGGATAGAGCCAATCCGGAGGTGTTATGCAACGATGTATCCTCGCTATATTCACTCTCGCATTTTGCGCTGGCGCCCAGGCGGCCAGTGAAGATGTCGCCCTCAATCTTGTTACCAGCCAGAGCGTTGGTCAGGCCGTCGGCAGCGTTAAAATCACCGAAACCGACAGAGGCCTGGAGTTTACGCCTGATTTACGGGCGCTGCCGCCCGGTAAACACGGTTTTCACATTCATGCCGAGGGCAGCTGCCAGCCGGCAATAAAAGACGGTAAAGCGGTAGCGGCTGGGGCCGCGGGCGGCCACTTCGATCCGCAACACACCGGTAAGCATGAAGGGCCGTTAGGCGCGGGTCATCTGGGCGATCTGCCGTTGCTGGTGGTCAACGACGACGGTGTGGCTAATCAACCGGTTATTGCCCCGCGCCTGAAAACCCTGGCGGAAGTGAAGGGCAAAGCGCTGATGGTGCACGTCGGCGGCGATAATATGGCCGACAGCCCGCAGCCGCTGGGCGGCGGCGGCGAGCGTTTTGCCTGCGGGGTTATTAAGTAGTTCTTTCGGTGATGGTGCCGGCTATCGGCGCCTGTTCCAGCTGCGACAGCGAGCAGTACAATCGCCAGATAATCGCCGCCAGCTCTTTTGCCGCCGGTTGATGATGATGGTTGAGGGTATCGCAAATCCGCTGTAGTTCTTGCAGAGTGGAGGCCAATGGTCGCTGCTGGACGCCGCGTTCACTCATCACGTCGCGTAACAGACTGATGCACATATCGCGCACCTGCGACAGCGGATCCGAGCGGGTCTCCCATTCGCGCAACTGCCACACTACATGTGAACAGTTGAGCAGTACCACGCCCCAACGCAGCAGCCAGCGGCGCGCCAGCGCATCCTGGCTGTTACTTAACTGACTGATGTGGTGATAGACCAGCGATTCAAATTCATGCTCGCTATGTTGGGGATGGCGGCTTAGCTGGTCGACAAAGTGACGCCGTAACGCGCGAATGTGGCGACGGCTTTTACGTGCATCAGAACCAGGACTTATCACCGCGAAGGCCAGCCAGGCGAGGCCGACGCCGATAATTTTACCCAGGTTATCATTGAGAAACGACGCAAAATCATAGACCGGCGGGTTGGTGACCGAAATAAACGAACCCATAAAGACAATGAGCTGTCCCCATAGGCCGGCGAGCTTCGGCATTTGCAGTTTTAAGAGCTGCATGGTGGTCAGCAGCGGGAAGAGAAATAGCAAAAACTGCCACAGGTCGGTTATCTGCACCATCAGGCCAAATTTGACCACGAAGCTGAAAAGCGACAGCAGCACCAGGGTGCGCATCAATAAGGTGAGCGACTTGAAGGGCGATGGCGACACCGAATACAGCACGCAGCTAATCGCGGCGAGGGTGAGCGCGGCGGCGCAGGCTTCCCACTGGGCGCTGATCCCCCAGGCGCCGACGGCGACCAGCGCGCAGAAGGTCCGTAAACCGTTCCAGAGCGCTTCCGCCTGGTCGGTATGGCGCGAAAGCGCGGGCGCCGAAGGGACATTAAATTCGGTGATGGCGCTGGCGTTCTCAATGCGGCGGATCCAGCGGCTGCTTTCGAGATAGATGCGACAGAAATAACGCAGGCGCTTCCAGAACGCCAGATGCCGGTAATCCGCGTTGGGGCCCGGGACTAGCGGCACGAGGATCCGCGCCACGCTATAGGCATCGGCGTGCGGGTTGGCCAATTCGCTGAGTAGTGTTTCCAGCACCTGGCGCATATTGTTCGGCGTATCCGGCCAGTTTAAGAGCATTCGCCGCAGGCTGGAGATCACGCTGGTCATCCGTAACTGCTGGTGCAGCAGATAATTGAGCAGCGGGTTTTGCCGCCGGAAACGGTAGTGGCTCCAGAAGGCTTGAATGCGCAACAGGTTCATGGTCAGAATCTGACCAATAACGCTTTCGTGGGCGGTGCGGATGGCGTCAGTGGTTTCCGGGACCCATAGCAGACTGGCATGCTCCAGCAGCCGCGCGTGCATATTCTTCAGCGCCGTAAGCAGCGTAGCGCCATCCGAGGTGCTGGGTAGAATCATCATCATGAAACCGCCGCACAGGATCCCGACAATCACCTCACATACCCGCGATTGAGCGATGGTCCATAGCTCGTTGGCGTCGGTAATGTTGATAACCGGGAAGGCGATGATTGCGCAGGTGTAGCCCGCCAGTTGGAAAGCGTAAGCGACGTTATTGGTATACATCGCGCAGGCCCAGGTACAGAGCGCAATCCACGCGGAGATACTGAATAAGAATAGCCACGGATCGTTAAGCGTATGACCCGCGAGCAGTAGGGCGGCGCAGGCGCCGAGCAGGCTACCGGCGATACGGCCAAAGCTTTTACTGATCACGCCGCCGACGGTTGGGAAGCTGACAACAGCCGCAGAGGTCATCGCCCAGTAAGGCTCATCAAGATCCAGCGCATAGGCGATACTTAGCGCCAGACACATCGCAATACCGTTGCGTAACGCATAGCGCCACTGTGGGCGGCTGGCTTTAAACCACGGTAGTGATTGCCAGCGCAAAGCCTGAAGCTTCATTACTGTCCGCCAATCGACACGGTACAGGTGGTACCGGAAACCAGCGTCACATCCGCAGGAAGGTGGTCGAACGCTATGCGTACCGGCACGCGCTGCGCCAGACGCACCCACGGAATATTCGGCTTAATATTGGCGACCAGCGCTGAACCGCCCTCAACGCTCTGGTCGACAATGGCGCGGCCAATGCTGGATACGTGACCCTGTAACGTTTGTTTGCTGCTATAGAGAACCACCTGCGCGCTGTCACCTTCACGAATATGGCGCAGCTTGGTCTCTTCGAAATAGCCCAGTACATAGAAGGAGTGGCTATCGACCAACGCAAAGACCGGATGGCCAACGGTAGCGTAATCGCCGATCCGCGTGGACAGGTTAGTTACCCAACCGTCAACCGGAGCTTTTACCTCAGTTTGCGTTTGTTGCCACTGCGCGTGCTCCAAAGCGGCCTGCGCCACGCCAACCACCGCCTTCGCGGCATCGAGAGTTGTATTAGCGGTATTCAGCGCGGTATTCACACTCTCCATATCTTCAGCGGAGATGAAATTTTGCGACAGACTACGGCGGCGGGCGACGTCGCTGGCTGCCTTGCTTTGTTCAGCTTTAGCTTTTGCCAGCTCGGCTTTGGCTTTTGCCAACTGCGCCTGTGCATTCAATACCGCAATACGGTAAGGCGTTTCATCAATGCGGAACAGAACGTCGCCGGCTTTAACCAGTTGGTTATCTTTTACATTCAACTGCAGAATGCTGCCGGAAACCTGCGGGGTGATGCCGACCTGTTCGGCGCGGATTTTACCGTCGCGCGTCCATGGCGATTGGGTGTAGTAATTCCAGACCAGCCAGGCGGCGATGATTGCGCAGGCGGCGATAATTAAGGTCGAAAGATATTTTAGTTTCTTCATGAAATGAGCATCACAAGAGAGTCAGGAGAACCAGCGCCAGGCAAACGGATAGCGCGAACAGGGAAAGGTCCATCAGTAGCGGATGCCAGATCTCTCCAGCATACATCCAGTCGCGTAGCTGACGATGAATTATTAACCAAATGAAGAAACCGAGCACTACGCTTTTAAATAACGGGGGAAAATAGATAGAAGCGCCGAATACCAGGTCCTGTAGCGACCATCCGGGAATGTTAAGACT
>CABUCP010000124.1 GCA_902490055.1 uncultured Klebsiella sp.
TTGCAAAAATGTGAGCGAATATGCAAAACGACATTCATCCACGCGATTTAATCGTCGGTCTGCAAAAGGGACTGGCGTTAATCCAGCTGTTTTCGAAAGAGTTCCCACGGCTGACCGTACCGCAGGCGGCGAAAATGAGCGGGCTAACGCCCAGCGCGGCGCGACGTTTTCTGCTCACGTTATTGCACGAACGCTATCTGCAGACCGACGGCCGCCACTATTGGCTGACGCCCAAAGCGCTGCGACTTGGCCAGGCATACGTTGATTCCGCGCAGTTTCCGCGAATGGTTCGGCCAATCGTCGAGTATGTGGCCAGCCGCACCGAGGAGCATGCTTCAGTGGGGGTCGTGGATGAAGAAGAGCTGGTGTATATCGCCCGCAGTAAGCACACGCCATTTAATTCGACGTCGGTGCGCTTAGGGGAGCGGGTGCCTATTTCCTGCACCGCTGGCGGGCGACTGTGGCTGGCGTCGTTATCTGAATCGGAATGCGAAGCGGTACTACAGCGCGTTAAGCGTGAGATGCGTACTCCCTATACCGTTACCGACATCCCCGCATTAATGGAAAAAATCGCTACCGTACGGGCTCAGGGATTCGCCACTATCGAACAGGAATTTGAGATTGGCATGCTGGTGGTCGCCGTGCCGCTGTCCGATAGGGAAGGTAACTACTGGGGCGCATTAAGTCTGACCAGCCATCAGTCGCGAACGTCGCTGGAAACGCTCTGTCGCGATCACCTGGATCTACTGTACAGCGCGCAAGCGATGCTGGTGGGGTGAAATCGCGCTGGCCGGAACAGGCTTAACCAACGCTGACGAAAAGTGCCATTTCCCAGCGCTATCGCATAAATCGGTATTTTCGATACATCTTTTCCATTGCCGCTTCGCCTGTCGGAAAACCGCTAATATCTTATTATTTATCAATCTATTAAATATGAAAATTGCTTCCTGATAACCCTTTCACCAGGGTCTATGCTTATAGAAAAGCGCAGAAACGGGCGAAATGGCCGAATACCCCTGCTCCTGCGGGGTTGAAGTGATAATCATTATCACTAACATATTGATATAGCCCGATGGCGGCAATCGATGAGGTAGAGCGATGGAACTACAAACAGGAACCTTTAATCCCGACGATTTTAACTGGCAGGGGCTGACAATGACGCCCGCTGCGGCGGCCCATATCCGCGATCTGATGGATAAACAGCCGGACAAACAGGGGCTACGTCTGGGGATCAAAACCAGCGGCTGCGCCGGTTTTGGTTACGTGCTGGAGATGATTGCCGAGCCGGCGGATGACGACCTGCTGTTTGAGCGCGACGGTGCGAAGCTGTTTGCGCCGCTGCAGGCGATGCCGTTTATTGACGGCACCGAACTGGATTATGTTCGCGAAGGCTTAAATGAAATATTCAAGTTTCATAACCCGAAAGCGCAGCACGAATGCGGCTGCGGTGAAAGTTTTGGGGTTCAGGCGGAGTAACTATGTCTCGTAATACTGAAGCAACTGACGATGTCAAAAGCTGGACCGGCGGCCCGCTCAACTATAAAGAAGGCTTTTTTACCCAACTGCAAACCGATGAGCTGGCGAAAGGCATAAATGAAGATGTGGTGCGCGCAATTTCCGCTCGGCGTAATGAGCCGGAATGGATGCTGGAATTTCGGCTCAACGCTTTTAAAGCGTGGCAGGAGATGGAAGAGCCACACTGGCTAAAAGCGCATTACGATAAGCTCAACTATCAGGATTACAGCTACTATTCGGCGCCGTCCTGCGGCAACTGTGACGACACCTGCGCTTCGGAACCCGGCGCGGTGCAGCAAACCGGGGCGAATACCTTTCTGACGAATGAAGTTGAGGAAGCCTTTAACCTGCTCGGCGTACCGGTACGCGAAGGCAAAGAGGTGGCGGTGGACGCCATTTTCGACTCGGTGTCGGTGGCCACGACCTATCGCGAGAAGCTGGCGGAGCAGGGGATCATCTTCTGTTCGTTCGGCGAAGCGATTCACGACCATCCGGATTTGGTGAAAAAATACCTCGGTACCGTGGTGCCTGGCAACGATAACTTCTTCGCCGCGTTGAACGCCGCAGTCGCCTCTGACGGCACCTTTATCTACGTGCCAAAAGGCGTGCGCTGCCCGATGGAGCTGTCGACCTATTTCCGCATTAATGCCGAGAAAACCGGCCAGTTTGAACGCACTATTCTGGTGGCCGATGAAGGCAGTTACGTGAGCTATATCGAAGGCTGCTCGGCGCCGGTACGCGACAGCTACCAACTGCACGCGGCGGTGGTTGAAGTCATCATTCATAAAGATGCGGAAGTGAAATATTCCACCGTGCAGAACTGGTTCCCCGGCGACAATAATACCGGCGGCATCCTCAACTTCGTGACCAAGCGCGCGCTGTGCGAGGGCGAAAACAGCAAGATGTCGTGGACTCAGTCGGAAACCGGTTCGGCCATTACCTGGAAATACCCGAGCTGCATCCTGCGCGGCGATAACTCGATCGGCGAATTCTTCTCAGTGGCGCTGACCAGCGGCCATCAGCAGGCGGATACCGGCACCAAAATGATTCATATCGGCAAGAACACCCGTTCGACGATTATCTCGAAAGGTATCTCCGCCGGACACAGCCAGAACAGCTATCGCGGGCTGGTTAAAATCATGCCGACCGCCACAAATGCCCGTAACTTTACGCAGTGCGATTCGATGTTGATCGGCCCGGATTGCGGGGCGCATACCTTCCCATACGTCGAATGCCGCAATAACAGCGCCCAATTGGAACACGAAGCCACCACGTCGCGAATTGGTGAAGATCAGCTGTTCTACTGTCTGCAGCGCGGCATTAGCGAAGATGATGCGATCTCGATGATCGTAAACGGATTCTGTAAAGACGTGTTCTCAGAGCTGCCGCTGGAGTTCGCTGTCGAAGCGCAAAAATTGCTGGCTATTAGCCTTGAACATAGCGTCGGCTGATAATTAAGGAAAAAAGATGTTAAGTATTAAAGATTTGCAAGTCGCCGTCGAAGATAAAGAGATCCTGCGCGGGCTGAACCTTGAGGTGCGCCCCGGCGAAGTCCACGCGATTATGGGCCCTAATGGCTCAGGGAAAAGTACGCTTTCAGCCACCCTCGCCGGGCGAGAAGATTACGAAGTCACCGGCGGCAGCGTCGAATTTAAGGGGAAAAACCTGCTTGAGTTAGCCCCGGAAGATCGCGCCGGCGAAGGCATTTTTATGGCCTTTCAGTATCCGGTGGAAATCCCTGGCGTCAGCAACCAGTTCTTCCTGCAAACCGCGTTGAATGCGGTGCGCGGCTATCGCGGCCAGGAGGCGCTGGATCGTTTCGACTTCCAGGACTTGATGGAAGAAAAGATCAAGCTGCTGAAGATGCCGGAAGATCTGCTCACCCGATCGGTGAACGTCGGTTTCTCCGGCGGTGAGAAAAAACGCAACGATATTTTGCAGATGGCGGTACTTGAACCCGAGCTGTGCATCCTCGACGAATCAGATTCCGGGCTCGATATTGATGCCCTGAAGATCGTCTCGGAGGGCGTCAATTCGCTGCGTGACGGCAAGCGAGCTTTTATTATCGTTACCCACTATCAACGCATTCTTGATTACATCAAGCCGGATTACGTCCATGTGCTGTATCAGGGACGGATCGTGAAGTCGGGCGATTTTACTCTGGTCAAACAACTGGAGGAGCAGGGCTATGGCTGGCTTACCGAACAGCAGTAACGCGCTGCAGCAGTGGCATCATCTGTTTGAAGCGCAGGGCGAACAGCGTACGCCGCAGGCTAACCAGCATCTGCAACAGCTGTTGCGTCTGGGGTTGCCGACCCGCAAACATGAAAACTGGAAATATACCCCGCTGGATACGCTGCTGAGCGGTACCTTTGTCGCCAATCCGGCGCCGGCGCTTGGTGCTGAACAGCGCGACGCGCTGGCGCTCAACCTCGATGCCTGGCGGATGGTCTTTATTGATGGCCGCTTCAGCCCGGCGCTGAGCGACGATCTCGTCGCCAGCGGCTTTGACGTCAGCGTTGATAACCAGCGCCAGCATCTGCCGGACGCGGTGCAGCCGGAAGTCTTTCTTCATCTTACCGAAAGCCTGGCGCAGACGGTGACCCGTATTGGCGTGAAGCGCAATCAGCGCCCGGAAAAACCGCTGCTGCTGATGCATATTACCAGCGGGCTGGCTGGCGACGAGCTTAATACCGCTCACTATCGCCATCATCTGGCGCTGGAGAGCGGGGCGCAGGCGACCATCATTGAGCACTATATTAGCCTTGACGATCGCCGCCATTTCACCGGAGGACGCCTGACCATGTCTGTCGCCGACAACGCCCATCTGCAGCACATCAAGCTGGCGTTCGAAAATGCGCAAAGCTACCACTTCGCGCATAACGATCTGCTGCTTGGCCGCGACGCATCGGCTTTTAGCAGCAGCTTCTTGCTCGGCGGCGCGGTGTTGCGCCATCACACCAGCACGCGCCTTGGCGGTGAAAACAGCAATCTGCGTATTAATTCGCTGGCGATGCCGGTGAAAAACGAAGTCTGCGACAGCCGTACCTGGCTCGATCATCAGGTCGGCTACTGCAGTAGCCGCCAGCTGCATAAAACTATCGTCAGCGATAAAGGCCGGGCGGTGTTCAATGGTTTGATTAACGTCGCTCAGCACGCGCTGAAAACCGACGGCCAGATGACCAACAACAATCTGCTGTTGGGGCGACTGGCGGAGGTCGATACCAAGCCTCAGCTGGAGATTTACGCCGATGACGTCAAATGCAGTCACGGTGCAACCATTGGACGCATTGATGACGAACAGCTGTTCTACCTGCGCTCGCGCGGCATCGACCAGCAGGCGGCGCAGCAGATGATCCTGTACGCCTTTGCCGCCGAGCTGACCGAAGCCATTAGCGATGAGGCGCTGAAACAGCAGGTGTTGGCGCGGATTGGTCAGCGTTTACCGGGAGGGAAAGCATGACATTTTCAGTGCAACGGGTTCGCGCCGATTTCCCGGTGCTGAGCCGCGAGGTTAACGGTCAACCGCTGGTCTATCTTGATAGCGCCGCCAGCGCGCAGAAACCGGAAGCGGTAATTAATGCCGAGGCCGAGTTTTATCGCCACGGCTATGCCGCTGTCCACCGCGGGATCCATACGCTTAGCGCCGAAGCCACGGCGCGGATGGAACAGGTACGCCAGCAGGCGGCGGCTTTCCTTAACGCCCGCTCGCCGGAAGAGCTGGTGTTCGTGCGCGGTACCACCGAGGGCATCAACCTCGTGGCCAATAGCTGGGGCGGGGCCAATGTCGGCGCCGGCGATAATATTATCGTCAGCGAAATGGAGCATCATGCCAATATTGTGCCGTGGCAGATGCTTTGCGCCCGCGTCGGCGCCGAGCTGCGGGTGATCCCGCTCAACCAGGACGGCACCCTGCAGCTTGACGTGATCCCCGGCCTGTTTGATGACCGTACCCGGCTGCTGGCGATAACCCAGGTGTCGAACGTGCTGGGGACGGAAAACCCGCTACCGGCGCTGATCCCGCTGGCTCACCAACATGGCGCGAAGGTGCTGGTGGATGGCGCGCAGGCGGTGATGCATCATCCGGTGGATGTGCGGGCGCTGGACTGCGATTTCTACGTCTTCTCGGCGCATAAATTGTACGGGCCGACCGGCATCGGCGTGCTGTACGCCAAAGAGGAACTGCTGCAGGAGATGCCGCCGTGGGAAGGGGGCGGCTCGATGATTGCCACCGTTAGCCTGACGCAGGGCACCACCTGGGCGAAAGCGCCGTGGCGCTTTGAGGCAGGAACGCCGAACACCGGCGGGATTATCGGCTTTGGAGCGGCGCTGGAGTATGTCAGCCAGCTTGGGCTTACCCATATCAGCGAATATGAGCAGACGCTGATGCACTATGCCCTACAGGAGCTGAAAAATGTCCCGGATCTGACGCTCTACGGCCCGGATCATCGGCTGGGGGTCATTGCGTTTAACCTCGGTAAGCACCACGCTTATGATGTTGGCAGCTTCCTCGATAACTACGGGATCGCGGTGCGTACCGGGCACCACTGCGCGATGCCGCTGATGGCGTTCTATCAGGTTCCGGCGATGTGCCGGGCGTCGCTGGCGATGTACAATACGACGGAAGAGGTGGACCGGCTGGTAGCGGGGCTGCAGCGGATCCACAAATTACTAGGTTAAAGGACGCGACGATGGCGACATTACCGGACAAAGACAAACTGTTGCGCAACTTTACCCGCTGCGCCAACTGGGAAGAAAAGTACCTTTATATTATCGAGCTTGGCCAGCGCCTGGCGCCGCTCAGCGCGGAAGAACACATCGCGCAGAATATTATTCAGGGCTGTCAAAGCCAGGTGTGGATTGTGATGGAGCAGGGGGACTCCGGCGTTATCACCCTGCGCGGCGATAGCGATGCGGCCATCGTTAAAGGGCTGATTGCGGTGGTGTTCATCCTTTACGATCGGATGACGGCGCAGGATATTACCGAGTTCGACGTGCGCCCGTGGTTTGAGAAAATGGCGTTAACCCAGCATCTTACCCCCTCCCGCTCGCAAGGGCTCGAAGCGATGATCCGCGCAATTCGCGCGAAAGCCGCAATTCTTAGCTAAAATAAACAGGTAGATTTCATTCTGTTACGTGCGACGAAGGCGAAAGCTTTCGCCGCCGCGCAGATCCTGGCGTTTTATCAGCGAAAGAAGGAATCTCAGTATGAAACGCGCGTCTCTCATTACGATGACCCTTCTCGCAGCTCTGAGCGCGCAGCACGGCGCCTGGGCTGTCGATTATCCGCTTCCCCCTGCCAACAGCCGTTTGATTGGTCAAAACCAATACTGGACGGTACAGGAAGGGGATCGCAACCTGCAGGCTATCGCCCGCCATTTCGATACGGCGGCGATGCTTATCCTTGAAGCTAACGACACGATTGCGCCGGTGCAGCCTAAGCCGGGTACCCGGGTGTTAATTCCCTCACAGATGCTGCTGCCGGATGTGCCGCGCGAAGGCATCGTCGTGAATCTGGCCGAATTACGGCTGTACTACTTCTCGCCGGGACAAAACCAGGTGCAGGTTTATCCGCTCGGTATCGGCCAGTTAGGGTTGGAAACGCCGGAAATGACCACTCGCGTCGGGCAAAAAATACCGAATCCGACCTGGACGCCGACCGCCGGTATTCGCGCGCGGTCGCTGGAAAAGGGTATTAAGCTGCCGCCGGTGATCCCCGCCGGGCCGAATAACCCGCTGGGGCGCTATGCGCTACGTCTGGCCTACGGCAATGGTGAATATCTGATCCACGGCACCAATGCGCCTGATAGCGTCGGACTGCGGGTGAGTTCCGGCTGTATGCGGATGAACGCCGACGACATCAAAGCATTGTTCAGCCAGGTGCGCGCCGGTACGCCGGTGCGAATTATCAACCAGCCGGTGAAGTTTGCCGTAGAACCCGATGGTAAACGCTACGTAGAGGTCCACAGGCCGCTTTCGCAAACGGAAGGTGAAAACACCAGGACGCTTTCCTACACGCTTCCTGCAGCGTTTCACGCCTTTTCTGACGATAAAGCGGTTGATGATCTGCAGCTGAAAAAAGCGATGTCGAGAAGGGCGGGTTATCCGGTGGTGGTGTCTGAGGGAGCAGGGAGCGCGACGACAGAGCTGTCGGCGCAAAATAGCCAGCCAAACGACGCTAAGCTGACGCAGTAGAGGTTAAACGACGGGCAAAAAAAATGGCGCACAATGTGCGCCATTTTTATTACCAGAACTCTTACTTACGGTAAGAGTGAGCCTGGTTGTCCAGACGCTGGTTAGCGCGAGCTGCGTCGTCTTTAGCAGCCTGAACGTCAGAACGCACTGCGTTCACGTCGTTGCTCAGCTGGTCAACTTTAGCGTTCAGAGTCTGAACGTCAGAAGACAGCTGATCGATTTTAGCGTTGCTGGAGCAACCAGCCAGCAGAGTAGAACCCAGGATTACCGCGCCCAGTACCAGTTTAGTACGATTCATTATTAATACCCTCTAGATTGAGTTAATCTCCATGTAGCGTTACAAGTATTACACAAACTTTTTTGGGATGAGAATATTTT
>CABUCP010000125.1 GCA_902490055.1 uncultured Klebsiella sp.
AGCTAACGATTAGCCGACGTGCTTAATTGATGCGCAGCGCCGTGCATCGCACACTAACTTCCACCAGGACAAACAAAACGATTTGTCGAATCAGGAGGTTAACAATGAATGCTGAACAATCGACGGCACGGGTCTGGAACCGTCGCCGGACGGAAAAACAGCGCCGACTGGCCGCAGCGAATATTGCTGGCAAAGTCATCCCCACTGACCAACTGGTCAGCGTACTGGAAAATCTGCTCGCCCCGGGCGATCGGGTAGTACTGGAAGGCAACAATCAGAAACAGGCTGATTTTCTCTCCCGCATGCTCGCCGAGGTTAATCCGCAAAAAATCCACGACCTGCATATGATTATGCCCAGCGTCGGGCGCAGCGAGCATCTGGACCTGTTTGAAAAAGGCATTGCCCGTAAACTGGATTTCTCGTTCTCCGGCACGCAAAGCCTGCGCATTTCGCAGCTGCTGGAAGATGGCCTGCTCGAAATCGGCGCCATCCACACCTATATCGAACTCTATTCCCGCCTGTACGTTGACCTGTCGCCGAACGTCGCGCTGATTGCCGGTTATAAAGCCGACCGTAAAGGTAACCTGTACACCGGGCCAAGTACCGAAGATACCCCGGCGCTGGTTGAAGCCGCCGCCTTCCACGACGGTATTGTCATCGCCCAGGTCAACGAACTGGTTGACGACGAATGTGACCTGCCGCGCGTCGATATTCCCGGCTCGTGGATTGATTACGTGGTGGTCGCCGACAAACCGTTCTTTATTGAACCGCTATTTACCCGCGATCCGCGTCTGATCAAGCAAGAACACATTCTGATGGCGATGATGGCGATTAAAGGCATCTACGCCGAGCATCAGGTGCAGTCGCTTAACCACGGTATCGGCTTTAATACCGCCGCCATCGAACTACTGCTGCCAACCTACGGCGAACAGCTCGGGCTGAAAGGCAAAATCTGTAAACACTGGACCCTGAACCCGCATCCGACCTTAATCCCGGCGATTGAAAGCGGCTGGGTGGAGAGCGTGCACTGCTTCGGCGGCGAACTGGGGATGGAGGAGTACATCCGCGCTCGCCCGGATATCTTCTTTACCGGCCCGGACGGCTCGATGCGTTCAAACCGCGCCTTCTGCCAGCTGGCTGGTCAATATGCGGTGGATATGTTCATCGGTTCGACCCTGCAGGTTGATGGCCTGGCGAACTCCTCAACCGTGACCCGCGGTCGTCTTTCCGGTTTCGGCGGCGCGCCGAATATGGGCCACGACCCGCACGGCCGCCGCCACGCCACTCCTGCCTGGCTCAACATGATCACCGAACCAGACCCAATGCAGCGTGGGAAAAAACTGGTAGTGCAGATGGTCGAAACCTTCCAGGCCGGCGTTAAACCGACCTTCGTTGAGACCCTCGACGCGGTTGAGGTCGCCAAAACCTCCGGCATGCCGCTGGCGCCGGTGATGATTTACGGCGACGACGTCACCCACGTATTGACCGAAGAAGGCATCGCCTACCTCTACCGCGCAGAAAGCCTTGAAGAGCGCCGGGCGATGGTCGCCGCCGTTGCCGGGATCACCGACATTGGTCTGGGCGTCGACGCCAAACGCGTCGCCGCGCTGCGTCAGAGCGGCAAAGTGGTCTACCCGGAAGATATCGGCATTCGCCGCAGCGATGCCAGTCGTTCACTGCTGGCCGCCGGCAGCGTCGCCGACCTGGTGGAATGGTCTGACGGGCTGTACAACCCACCGGCAAAATTCCGGAGCTGGTAATGAAAAATCTCTCTCCCCAACTCGCTGAAAGCCGCGTCAGCTGGCTGGCCTCGACCGCCAGCGCCTGTCTGATTGACGAAGCTCGCCTGAGCCCGAAACCGGGTCTGGTCGATAGCCGCGGCAACGGTGCGCACCAGGACCTCAGTCTGGCGCTGATGGAGCGTTCCGCCCGCAGCCTGCAGCCAACCTTCCACGCGCTGGCGCAGCAAAGCTGGCAGCGCCCGGTCGACATCGCGCTGCGCGAAACCGTCGGCCGTCTCGGTCGTGAAGGCGAAGCGCAGATGATGCAGGCCACCGCCGGCGTCAATACCCATCGCGGGGCAATCTGGGCGCTAGGACTGCTGGTCAGCGCGGTGGCGATGTTGGGAGGAGAAGGTCATTCACAGGCGATCGCCGCAACCGCAGCCGCCCTTGCCCGTCTGCCCGACGGCCTGGCGCCGAAAAGCTTTAGTAAAGGGCTGCGCGCCAGCCGACGCTGGCAGGTACCGGGCGCACGCGAAGAGGCGCAATGCGGCTTTCCGCATATCACCACCCTGGCTTTGCCGCAGCTGCAGCAAAGCCGGGCGCGAGGCGCCAGCGAACCGCAGGCGCGCCTTGATGCGCTGATGGCCATCATGACGTCGCTTAGCGATACCTGCGTGCTGTCGCGCGCCGGCATGAGCGGCCTGCAAAGCATGCAGGCCGGCGCGCGCGAAGTGCTGGCCGCCGGCGGTTGCGCCAGCGTCGCCGGTCGCGCCGCGCTGGCGCGCCTTGATGCGCAGATGCTGGCGCAAAACGCCTCGCCGGGTGGCGCGGCCGATCTCCTTGCCGCCACTCTGTTTCTCGACAGGGTTTCCGGCTAACGCATTCAGAGGATGTTATGGAACAGATTACATTGTCATTTCCTGCCAACCGCGCCCTCAGCGGCAAAGCGCTGGCAGGCGTTGTAGGGTCAGGCGATATGGAAGTGCTGTACACCGCCGCACCGGGCGCCACGCTCAACGTACAGATCACCACCTCAGTCGATAACAGCCAGACGCGCTGGCAGGCGCTGTTCGAACGGCTGAACCTGATTAACGGCCTGCCCGCCGGGCAGTTGATTATTCACGACTTTGGCGCCACGCCGGGCGTCGCCCGCATTCGTATTGAACAGGTTTTTGAGGAGGCCGCTCATGCGTAACGATCGCAGCTTTATCGAACTCCGCGCTCGCGAACGCGCCCATGCCCTGCTGGATGAAGGCAGCTATCGTGAACTGCTGGATCCGTTTGAAGGCATTATGTCGCCGTGGCTCGGCGCACAGGGCATCGTCCCGCAATCCGACGACGGTATGGTGGTCGCCAAAGGCACTATCAACGGCCAACCGGCGGTGGCGATCGCCATCGAAGGCACCTTCCAGGGCGGCAGCATGGGCGAGGTGTCCGGCGCCAAAATGGCCGCCGCGCTGGAGCTGGCGGCGGAAGATAACCGCAACGGTATCCCGACGCAGGCGGTGCTGTGCCTCGAAACCGGCGGCGTGCGCCTGCAGGAGGCCAACCTCGGTCTCGCCGCGATTGCCGATATCCACGCGGCGATCGTCGACCTGCGTCGCTACACCCCGGTGGTCGGCATTATCACCGGTACCGTCGGCTGCTTCGGCGGTATGTCTATCGCCGCGGCGCTGTGCAGCTACCTTATTGTCACTCGCGAAGCCCGTCTCGGCCTCAACGGCCCACAGGTTATCGAACAGGAAGCCGGCATTGAGGAGTACGACTCCCGCAACCGTCCGTTTATCTGGAGCATGACCGGCGGGGAAATCCGCGCCGACAGCGGCCTGGTTGACGCGCTGGTCGACGACGGCATCAAGGCGGTTAAAACGGCGATGAACGACGCTATCGCCAAAGGCGTACCGGCACAGCATCGCAGCGACAACTATGACGATTATCTGCGCCGTTTAAGCCAGTTCGATACCCGCCAGCAGGCGGATACCGCGCAGATTAAACAGCTTTTTGCCCGGGAGGATAAATAATGAGTCAGTTCCCAAACCGCGCCGCGCTGTGGCTGAATAAACTGGCGCCAGACGCGCCGCTGATGAGCGGGCTGTGCCCGTCCGTACAGGTCGCAGACGGTACCGTCGATGGCGAAAATGTGCGCTTTATCGCCGTGGTCCCTGATGCCAATAACCATTACCCGCGCGCCGCCGGCGGCGAAGTCGGCCTGCTTGAAGGCTGGACGCTGGCAAAAGTGGTTAATGAAACCATCGCCGCCGACGCCGGTCAGGCCCGCAAACGGCCAATCGTCGCGGTCATTGATGTGCCAAGTCAGGCCTATGGCCGCCGCGAAGAAGCCTTCGGTATCCATCAGGCGCTGGCCGGGGCCGCAGGCGCCTATGCTAAAGCTCGCCTGGCCGGCCATCCGGTGATTGGCCTGATCGTCGGTAAAGCGATGTCCGGGGCGTTTCTGGCCCACGGCTACCAGGCCAACCGGCTGATCGCCTTTAACGATAGCGGCGTGCTGGTTCATGCCATGGGTAAAGAGTCGGCGGCGCGTATTACTCTGCGCACCGTGGAGGCGCTGGAAAAACTGGCGGCTACCATTCCGCCAATGGCCTACGACGTTAGCAACTATGCGACGCTCGGCCTGCTCTCCGCCCTCCTGGATATTAATAATCCGGATGCCCCTGACGACCACGATCTGTCGTTGGTTAGCAACACGCTGCGCGACGCCATCGCTGACGCGCGCAAAGATACCTCGCTGAAGTGCCGTCTGGGCGCGGAAAACCGCCGCAGCTCGCAGCTGGTTCGCGATCGCATGCGCGCCAGCTGGTAAGACGTTCGTACGTAAGTAGTAGAAGAAAACCTGCCGGAAGCAGTCTCCCGGAGCGCGGAATAAACGCTCCGGGAAGGGACGGCTTTTAGAAAAAATAACAATCGCGCCAGTACTCTATTTTATTTACAGGTGATTTATGACTTATGTGATTATTCATGCTCTCGCGCCCATTTTCGTCATTATGCTGCTGGGCTTCTGGGCCGGCAAAGCCGGGATGGTTGATAACAAAAACGTCTCGTTGCTCAATATTTTTGTAATGGACTTTGCCTTACCCGCCACGCTGTTTAGCGCCACGGTACAAACGCCGTGGGCCGGTATTGTCGCCCAGTCGCCGCTGGTGCTGGTGCTGACCGGCGCGATGTGGATTACCTATGCCGCTATTTATTTCCTCGCCACCAGCGTGTTTAAACGCACGCCGCAGGATGCCGCGGTGCTGACTCTCACCGTGGCTCTGCCAAACTATGCCGCGCTGGGCCTGCCGATCCTCGGCAGCGTACTGGGCGAAGGCGCCTCAACCTCGCTGTCGGTGGCAGTTTCTATCGCCTGCGGTTCGGTATTGATGACGCCGTTCTGTCTGCTCATTCTGGAGCGTGAAAAAGCCCGCGCCGCCGGTGAAAACACCGGTTCTACGCTAGCGATGCTGCCGGTGCTGATGTGGCGCTCGGTGAAAAAACCGATCGTCTGGGGCCCGCTGCTCGGGGTGGTACTCTCGGCTATCGGTATTAAAATGCCGGACTTGCTGTTGGCGTCAATTAAACCGCTGGGCCTGGCCGCCACCGCCGCCGCGCTGTTCCTCACCGGGGTGATTTTGTCGGCACGTAAACTGCAGCTCAATACGCTTATCGCCACTTCCACCATCGTCAAGCTGCTGGTGCAGCCGTTTATCGCCTGGGGTCTGGTGATGCTACTGGGTCTGCACGGTTCCATCGCCATCACCGCGATCCTGATGATTGCGCTGGCCGCCGGTTTCTTCGGCGTGGTCTTCGGCAACCGCTTCGGCGTGCAGTCTCCGGATGCCGAAGCCGTGCTGCTGTTGAGCTCGGTTCTGTGTATCCTGTCGCTACCGCTGTTTATCTCTTTGACTTCAGGACTGTAAACTATGTCAACAACGCCGCGTCCACATGACTTAATCTGGTTAAACCACACCAGCGCGCTGGAAGCCATCGCCGAGCCGTGGGTAGCTCAGCAGTGGCGAGCCGCGCTGCCGGTGGTGGTGAGACGCGACGTTGACGACCACTCCCGCATCCCGGTTGGGGTGCGGGGAATGAAACGCGAGCAACGTGCCGCCGGTTGGGTACAGGCGCAAAATATCGTGCGCCGCGTGACGCCGGAAATGCTTGTCGCGCGCGAAACCCTGCTGGGCTCCCCTTTTGTCTCACAGCCGCCGATCCAGGCGGCGATGACACTCACCTTACACAACTGGCCCTGGCGTTGGGGCGTCACCGGTAGCACCGGCTACGCGCTGGCGACCGAGATCCCGGTGCTGCATGCGGCAAGCGATCTGGATCTGCTGATCCGCGCGCCGCAGCCGCTGGACCACGAGGCTTTGCTGGAATGGCAGGCCTGCGTGGCTCAACTACCGTGCCGCGCCGATACCCAGATAGAAACGCCATACGGCGCCTTCGCCCTCAATGAGTGGCTGCGCGACGGCCGGGCGCTGTTGAAAACATCCCGCGGCGCGCGCTTAACCGACGCGCCGTGGCACAGGGAGGAAGAATGAAGATTCTATTTACCTTTCCCGGTCAGGGAGGCCAGCGGCCAGCCATGCTGGCGGCCATCCCCGACCGCGAGAACATCTTCGCGCAGGCGCGAGAAGTGCTGGGAGATGAAGTCGATAGCCTCGATAGCGCCGCGGCGCTAAAACATACCCGTGCAGTACAGCTCTGTCTGCTGATCGCCGGTGTCGCCTGGGCGCGCGAGCTACAGCGCCAGGGCGTTAATCCGCAAATGGTCAGCGGCCTGTCCATCGGCGCCTTTCCCGCCGCGGTGATCGCCGATGCGCTCGATTTCGCCAGCGCGCTGCGGCTGGTGGCCCTGCGCGGTGAGTTAATGGAACAGGCGTATCCTGAAGGTTATGGATTAACGGCGATTATGGGCCTGACCCGGCCGCGGGTTGAAGCGTTGATGCAGGGCCACGAGGTTTTTCTCGCCAACCTTAATGCCGAAACGCAAATCGTGATCGCCGGCCGCGATGAGGCGATGGCCGAGGTGGCTTTACTGGCACGACAGGCCGGCGCCAGTAAAGCGCAGCGCCTGGCGGTTAGCGTCCCCTCACACTGTGCGCTATTGGATAAACCCGCCGCTGAACTGGCAAAAGCCTTTGCCGATGTCACGCTGACGCGGCCGCGTTGCGCCTATTTAAGCGGTTCGACGGCGCGCGTGCTGTGGGATCCGCTGCGGATCGCTGACGATCTGGCGATGAATATGGCGTGTACCGTGCACTGGCAGGAAGCGATGGTCGCCGCCGATGAACGCGACGCCCGGCTGGCTATCGAGATGCCGCCCGGCGGCGTACTCACCTGTCTGACCCGCCAGGCGGGCTGGCGCGGCGAGAGTATCTCGCTGGAACGCAGCGGTATAGACGTCGCACGCCATCTGGCGCAGCGGCTCAGCGAGTAAGGCTTCGGGCGTACATACGCCCTTCCGCCGCCAGCGCCAGCAGGTCGGCATCGCGTTCGCGATGGTGCGAATAGACAATAGAGATCAGCTGGCGCATCTGATACGGTTCCGCCAGCTTTAACAGTTGCACATCCTTCTCATAGACTTTTTTCATGCGCCCGGGCAACAGCGCAAAGCCGACGCCCGCCTGCACCAGACTTATCATCGAGAAAATATCATTCACCCTGGTGACAATTTCCGGCTCAAACCCCGCCACCTGGAATGCCTCCTGAAACCCGGCATAGGTGGCAAACCCTTCCGCCAGCGAGACGAACTTACGGTCGCCGTAATCGCGTAGATCGGCGAGCTGCGAGGTATCCAGTTGTTCCGTCGCCGGCGCGGCGAGAAAGATATCGTCTTCAAACAGCGGTACCACGTCGAAGGCGGAATTGTTGAACTCGCCTTCGTTAGTGGCGATTAAGATAGCGTCCAGCGCATCGTCTTCCAGCATATCCAGCAGCATCTGGTTAGAGCCCATCGTCAAATCCAGCTCCAGCTCCGGACGACGCAGCTTCATGCCCATGATAATACGCGGGACGGTTTCCAGCGTCAGGGAATAGAGGGTACCAATACGCAGCCGCCCCTGGCCGACGCCGGCGACTTTACGCGTCGCCTCAAGACCGCGGCTCATCAGCGTCATCACATCCTGGCAGTATTCGAGCAGCGTCCACGCCGCCTGTAGCGGCAGCAGATTACGCCCTTTGTGGACAAATAGCGGGCAACCGACGCCCTCTTCGAGGGTATGCAGCGCGCGGTGGACGCTAACGCTGCTGAGCTTCATGGCTTCGGCGGTGCGGGCGATATTGCCTTTCGCCATAAACATCATAAATACCGATAGTTTGCGGAAGGTAATCTCCTGGTTGA
>CABUCP010000126.1 GCA_902490055.1 uncultured Klebsiella sp.
CCCATATTGCCAGCGTAGTCGTTAGGGATAATGTCTTCCTGCTCGACGGTCATCAGATCCGGTAACAGAATGTCGGCATATTTTGCCGACGAGGTCATAAAGTTTTCGATCACCACGATCGTCTCGCATTGACTGTCATCCTGCAGGATATCGTGGGTTTTATTGATGTCGGAATGCTGGTTGATGATGGTGTTGCCGGCGTAGTTCCACAGGAACTTAATCGGTACATCCAGTTTCTCTTTGCCGCGCACGCCGTCGCGGGCGGCGGTCATTTCCGGCCCGCGGGCGATTGCATCGGTCCAACTGAAGCAGGAGATGGCGGTTTTCACCGGGTTCTCCAGCACCGGCAGGCGTTCAATGGTGATAGTGTAGGTGGATTCACGGGCGCCGCTGTTTCCGCCGTTGATGCCGACGTTGCCGGTTAAAATCGGTAGCATGGCGATAGCGCGGGCCGCCAGCTCGCCGTTCGCCTGGCGCTGCGGCCCCCAGCCCTGGCAGATATAGGCCGGTTTAGTCATGCCTATCTCGCGCGCCAGCTTAATAATACGATCGGCGGGAATTCCGGTAATACGCGAGGCCCACTGCGGCGTTTTGGCGGTAGCGTCATCGCCCTGGCCAAGAATGTAGGCTTTATAGTGACCGTTGGCCGGAGCATCGGCAGGCAGGGTTTTCTCATCGTAACCGACGCAGTATTTATCGAGGAATGGCTGGTCTACCAGATTCTCGTTAATCAACACCCAGGCAATACCGGCGACCAGCGCGGCATCGGTGCCGGGGCGGATCGGTATCCACTCATCTTCACGGCCGGCGGCGGTATCGGTGTAGCGCGGGTCGATAACGATCATTCGTGCGTTGGAGCGCTCGCGCGCCTGCTCGAGATACCAGGTAATGCCGCCGCCGCTCATGCGGGTTTCCGCCGGGTTATTGCCGAACATCACCACCAGTTTACTGTTTTCAATATCCGACGTGCTATTGCCATCGTTGCTGCCGTAGGTATAAGGCATCGCGCAGGCGATCTGCGCGGTACTATAGGTACCGTACTGGTTCAGTGACCCGCCGTAGCAGTTCATCAGGCGCATTACCGGCGACGCGGAAGGCGAGGAGCGGGTCATATTGCCGCCGACAATGCCGGAAGAGTAATTAATATAAACCGCTTCGTTGCCGTACTCTTTTACCACTTGCGCCAGATTATCCGAGATCGCGTCTAGCGCCTCCGCCCAGCTAATGCGTTCAAATTTTCCTTCGCCGCGTTTGCCGACGCGTTTCATTGGATAGTTCAGGCGGTCAGGGTGGTTGATACGGCGGCGAATGGATCGCCCGCGCAGACAAGCGCGCACTTGATGGTCGCCGTAGATATCGTGGCCGGTATTATCGGTTTCTACCCATACTACTTCGTCGTCGCGAACATGCAGGCGCAGCGCGCAGCGGCTGCCGCAGTTGACCGAGCAGGCGCCCCACACGATTTTTTCTTCACCGCCGGTCGCTTGCTGGACGGCCGCAGCAGCGGCGCGCAGACTGAAGGGGAGCGACAGGCCGCCGGCGGCCAGGGCCAATGAACCGATTGCTGAGGATTTTATGAGGGTGCGACGACTGACGCCGCCGGGAAGTTCAGGGTTGGACATTGTGCTCACTCCATGATTTTTATTATGCAAAATGCCGCTGGCAACCGGGTCGTTGCTGGCGCATGGGTGAGAGATAATACTTAATTAGGGGTAGGTGAATCTTATCTCCGGTCAACCGGAGATAAGATCCTTCACTCTAAATCGGCGGTTATTGCCCGTCGGTATCCGTTGCGGGCGCGTCGCCGCTACGGCTATAGATTATCTTGAAGGTGTCATTGGCGCAGTGGCCGACAACCTGTGCACCGGGTTGATCAGGCTGATCGTTAGGCACAATGTCAAGGCTAAAACCAGAAACAGGCACGCCGTTGTTGACGATTTTCTGCTGGATCTCGCCTTTTACCCGCTCGCAGGAGTCCGGTGCTGCTAGTGCGGATGCCGAGCCCAGCAGCAGGGCCGCGCATAACCATGGGGATAGTTTCATCATAAGCTCCTTATAGACGTCATCCAGTTTTAAGCATAGCAGAACTGGTGTAAACAAGGTAGCGGCTGTGAATAAACTGTTCTTGCTGATCCCGACGGCGGTGCTGCTCAGCGCCTGCGATAAGCCGTCCACGCCGGCGGCGTTTACTCCGGAGATGGCCAGTTTTTCTAATGAGTTTGAGTTCGATCCGCTGCGTGGCCCGGTGAAAACGTTTACTCAAATCCTGTTTGATGATCAGGGGGAGATGGTAAAGCGAGTGCGCGCGCAGCTGTCGGCGGAAGGTTGTTTCGACCTGCTGGACTTTACCGACCTTGAAAGTAAAACCGGCGGGACGTTGGTGCTTGACGCCAATTACTATCTTGATGCGCAAACGCACGAGAAGCGACTGCGGCTGCAGGGTAAATGTCAGCTGGCCGAGATGCCGGCGGCGGGGGTCAGTTGGGAAACCGATGATAACGGCTTTGTGGTCACCGCGCGCGGTAAGGAGAGCATTTCCAGCTATCGCTATGATGGCGAAGGTTACCCGTTGGGAAAAACCACCACCGCGAAAGATGAGCATTTCAGCGTGGTGTCTACGCCGTCCAGCGATCCGCGCAAAAAGCTCAACTACAGCGCCGTGAGCGTGTTTAACGACCGGGCGTTAGGCAAAGTGAATCAAACCTGCGATTACGACGATCGCGACAACCCGATCCGCTGCGAGATGCAGGTTGTCGATGAAAGCGTTCAGCCGGCGGTGACGCGCCATTACAGCATCAAAAATAGTATTGACTATTACTGAGCCGTGGGCTTGAGCAGCGTGTGACCTTGAGAACGGTGTTTCTCAAGGTACTGATGCTGGAACAGGCACATGCGGATGGTGTTGCGGTATTCGCCGTTGATAAAGAACTCGTGAATCAGCTCTCCTTCGACCATAAAGCCGAGCTTACGGTAGATATGGATCGCTTTTTCGTTTTCTTTATCGACAATCAGATACAGCTTGTACAAATTGAGGACGGTAAAGCCGTAGTCCATCGCCAGCTTAGCGGCGCGCGTCGCCAGCCCTTTGCCCTGATATTCCGGAGAGATAATAATCTGGAACTCGGCGCGGCGGTGAACGTGGTTAATCTCCACCAGTTCCACCAGCCCGGCTTTTTCGCCATCGCATTCGATGACGAAGCGGCGTTCGCTTTGGTCGTGAATGTGCTTGTCGTAAAGGTCGGAGAGCTCGACGAAGGCCTCGTACGGCTCTTCGAACCAGTAACGCATCACGCTGGCGTTGTTATCAAGTTGATGAACGAAGCGCAGGTCTTCGCGCTCAAGCGGGCGGAGTTTGACGTGATAGGCGTCAGACATGGGAATTCCTGTGTGCATTAAGAGAGAATGGCGCCCACGGGCGCCGGGTGATTATGGCGTTACAACGCGACCGGTGCGACGGTCGAGGCAGCGCAGGGTGTTCGGCTCCCAGTAGGCGTTGACGTTGGCGCTCTTCTGGCAGTTATCCTGCGCATCAAAGGCGACGTCGGTTTTGTCCCACTCTTTCTCCGCGCGCTTGTTCACCTTTTGCCGTAGCGAGCGGGTATCATTCCACTGCTCTTTTTCCATCGCGGCTTGCTGACGGCTCTGCGCGCTGTCGCCGGATTCGATCACCAGTTTGTCGGTTTGCGCGAAAGAAGAAGCGGTGTAGGCCATTGCGCTTGCCGCCAGCAGGGCGGTCAGGCACCAGCGTTTATTGCGTGTCATTTTCATCACGATTTCCTTTGAGTGATAAAAAGGGTTAACCAGTTGTACGAGTTTACTACAACTCGCTACCTGCGCCTACCGGACAAAATGGCGTGGGTACAAGCGTATTATCGCGTACACTGGCGCAACGTATTGTCTCATTTACCTAACTTTAATGCTGAAAACCACACTACTTTTCTTCGCTACCGCGCTGTGTGAAATCATCGGCTGCTATCTGCCATGGCTCTGGTTGAAGCGGGGAGGTTCACCGCTACTGCTGATCCCAACCGGGCTGGCGCTGGCGATGTTCGTTTGGTTGCTTACTCTGCACCCGGAAACTAGCGGTCGCGTATACGCCGCCTACGGCGGGGTTTACGTTTGTACCGCGCTGCTGTGGCTGCGTTTTGTCGACGGCGTAAAGCTGAGCCACTATGACTGGGCGGGAGCGGCGATTGCGCTATGTGGCATGCTGATTATTGTTGCCGGCTGGGGCCGCGCGTAACGCGCCGACCAGGCGATAAAAACGCGCTTTGTGATCTTGCACGCTAATTTTAACCATGATTCTTGTATGGTAGCCGACTAGTTGTCTTACTTACCTTAACCGCATCGTGCTGTTTATCGTAAGAGGCAATCATGGCTACACAAACTCTCGCCAGCGAAGCTGGCGCCAAACCCGTGCGCATTGGCCGGGTACAAAAAGTCACCCTGACGTTGCTGTTTATCGCCGGTATCGTCAACTTCCTCGATCGTTCGTCATTAAGCGTTGCCGGCGAGGCGATCCGCGGCGATCTCGGGCTTAGCGCGACCGAATTTGGCGTGCTACTTTCGGCGTTCTCGCTGTCCTACGGTTTTGCTCAGCTTCCTTCCGGCATCCTGTTGGACCGCTTTGGCCCGCGTATTGTGCTGGGGGCGGGGTTGATTTTTTGGTCGTTAATGCAGGCGCTGACCGGCGTGGTGAACTCCTTTAGTCATTTTATCTTGCTGCGTATCGGTCTTGGGATTGGTGAAGCGCCGTTTATGCCGGCGGGAGTCAAATCGATTACCGACTGGTATATCCAAAAAGAGCGTGGTACCGCGGTGGGCATTTTTAACTCATCAACGGTACTCGGGCAGGCGATAGCCCCACCGGCACTGGTACTGATGCAGATTGCCTGGGGTTGGCGCACGATGTTCGTGGTTATCGGTCTTGCCGGGATCGTTGTGGGCCTGTGCTGGTATGCATGGTATCGCAATCGCTCGCAGTTCGATCTGCAGCAGGAGGAGCGCCAGTATCTGGCGGCGCCGGAAAAAGCGCGTCCGACGCTGGTCTTCAGCGAATGGCTGGCGTTGTTCAAACGACGTACCACTTGGGGGATGATTTTGGGCTTCTCCGGAGTTAACTATACCGGCTGGTTGTATATCGCTTGGCTGCCGGGTTACCTGCAGGCGCAGCAGGGACTGAGTCTCGCTAAAACCGGGTGGGTGGCGGCGATCCCGTTCCTCGCGGCCGCGGTGGGGATGTGGGTTAATGGCCTGGTTGTCGATGCGCTGGCGCGCCGTGGTTACGATCTGGCGAAGACGCGGAAAACGGCTATTGTTGTGGGGCTGGTGCTGTCCGCACTCGGTACGTTGCTGGTGGTGCAATCGAGTTCGCCGACCCAGGCGGTCGCCTTTATCTCGATGGCGCTGTTCTGCGTCCACTTTGCCGGGACCTCGGCCTGGGGTCTGGTGCAGGTGATGGTCAGCGAAAATAAAGTGGCGTCAGTGGCGGCGATTCAGAACTTCGGCAGCTTTGTTTTCGCCTCTTTTGCGCCGGTTGTCACCGGCTGGGTAGTGGACACCACGCACTCCTTTAACCTGGCCTTGGTCATTGCCGCCTGCGTGACCTTCACCGGCGCGTTGTGCTATTTCTTTATCGTTAAAGACCGCATCAATTGACCGCTAGCGGGTGGCGCAGGCGGCCACCCGTTGCCAACCCATTTGTGATCCTTCGCATCTTTTTTAAATGTCATACTTGTATGGTAGTAGGTCTGGTGGTTTAATTTTGATCACTCACCGCAAAGATGGAAGGAATTGCTCATGAAGATCGTTGCCGCTGAAGTTTTCGTTACCTGTCCCGGGCGTAACTTCGTCACCTTAAAAATCACCACCGATGAAGGGATCGTCGGCCTCGGTGATGCCACGCTGAACGGCCGCGAATTATCGGTCGCCTCATACCTGAAAGATCACCTGTGTCCACAGCTGGTAGGCCGCGATGCTCACCGCATCGAAGATATCTGGCAGTTTTTCTATAAAGGCGCGTACTGGCGCCGCGGCCCGGTCACCATGTCGGCTATTTCCGCCGTTGATATGGCGCTGTGGGATATCAAAGCGAAAGCCGCCGGGATGCCGTTATACCAGCTACTGGGCGGCGCCTCGCGCGAAGGGGTGATGGTCTATTGCCACACTACCGGCCATTCCATTGATGAAGTGCTCGATGACTATGCCCGCCATCAGGAAATGGGCTTTAAGGCCATCCGCGTGCAGTGCGGTGTTCCGGGAATGAAAACCACCTACGGCATGGCTAAGGGGAAAGGTCAGGCGTATGAGCCGGCGACCAAAGGCCAGTGGCCGGAAGAACAACTGTGGTCGACGGAAAAATATCTCGATTTCACTCCGCAGCTGTTTGCCGCTGTGCGCGAAAAATTTGGCTTTAATGAGCACCTGCTGCATGACATGCACCACCGCCTGACGCCTATCGAGGCGGCGCGTTTTGGTAAAAGTATTGAAGAGTATCGTCTGTTCTGGATGGAAGACCCGACCCCAGCTGAGAATCAGGCGTGCTTTCGCTTGATCCGCCAGCATACCGTGACGCCGATTGCCGTCGGCGAAGTCTTCAATAGCATCTGGGATTGTAAACAGCTGATTGAAGAACAGCTGATCGACTATATCCGCACCACCATCACTCACGCCGGCGGTATCAGCGGCATGCGACGGATTGCCGATTTCGCCTCGCTGTATCAGGTCCGCACCGGTTCGCACGGGCCGTCGGATTTATCGCCGGTCTGTATGGCGGCGGCGCTGCATTTCGATCTATGGGTGCCTAATTTCGGCGTACAGGAATATATGGGCTATTCCGAGCAGATGCTGGAGGTCTTCCCGCATAGCTGGCGGTTCGACAACGGCTATATGCATCCGGGAGAAAAACCGGGGTTGGGCATCGAGTTCGATGAAAAGCTGGCGGCGAAATATCCCTATGACCCGGCCTATTTACCGGTCGCTCGTCTGGAAGATGGCACCCTGTGGAACTGGTAAGGAGAGGAAAATGAAAAGCATTGTTATCCAACAACCGAACGAACTGGTGATTGAAGAACGGCCGCTGCCGCAGCCGGCGAGCGGGGAAGTCCGCGTGAAGGTGAAGCTCGCGGGGATTTGTGGTTCCGATAGCCATATTTATCGCGGACACAACCCGTTTGCCAAATATCCACGAGTCATTGGTCATGAGTTTTTCGGCGTAATAGATGCCATAGGCGATGGCGTAACGGATAAAACCGTTGGTCAACGGGTGACGGTTGACCCGGTTATCAGCTGCGGCCACTGTTATCCCTGTTCGGTGGGTAAACCAAACGTTTGCGCCTCGCTGGTGGTGCTCGGCGTTCATCGCGACGGCGGCTTTAGTGAATACGCCGTGGTGCCGGCGAAAAACGCCTGGCCGGTGGCGGATAGCATCAGCGACAACCACGCGGTCATGGTCGAGCCATTTACCATCGCCGCTAACGTCACCGGGCAGGCCAAACCCAGCGAGCAGGATATCGCGCTGGTTTATGGCGCCGGGCCGATGGGCTTAACGACGATTCAGGTGCTAAAGCGCGTGTACAACGTCCATCAGGTCATCGTGGCCGACCAGATCCCTGAACGCCTGCAGATGGCGCAACAAAACGGCGCCGACTGGACCATCAATAATAAAGAACAGCCGCTGGCGCAGGCGCTAGAAACGCAGGGTATCCGCCCAACGCTGATTATCGATGCCGCCTGTCATCCGGCGATTCTGGCGGAGGCCATTGCGCTGGCCTCGCCGGCGGGCCGGATTGTGCTAATGGGCTTCTCCACCGAGCCATCGCTGGTAGCGCAGCAGGGGATCACCGGCAAAGAGCTGACCCTTTATTCATCCAGACTTAATGCCAATAAATTCCCGCAGGTTCTCGAATGGTTGGGCAAAGGATTAATTAATCCGGACCAGCTGATTACGCATCAGTTTGCTTTTGAGCACGTTGTCGATGCCATTACGGTGTTTGAAGAAGACCGCAAGAACTGCTGTAAGGTGTTATTAAC